>NZ_JBQFYP010000007.1:0-237377 GCF_056541545.1 Ruegeria sp. AG7 | reverse complement strand
ATCTCGGGGGGTCCGGGGGGCTGGCCCCCCGGGCGCTTTCACATCAGTCCTTCAGGCTTTCTTCGCGCAAACCGTCGGCCAGCAGGTTCAAACCCAGAACCAGCGTCAACAAAGCCAGCGCGGGCGGCAGAGCAGGGTGCAGGTAGATCGACAAAAGCTTGCGCCCCTCGTTGATCGTCGACCCCCAGTCAGGGCTTTCGGGCGGCAGGCCCAGCCCAAAGAAACCTAAGGTTCCCAGAAGAATAGTGGTATAGCCAATGCGCAGGCAGAAATCGACGATCAGCGGGCCACGCGCGTTGGGCAGGATTTCCCACAGCATGATGTACCACGGACCCTCGCCACGGGTTTGTGCTGCCGCCACATAGTCACGGGTTTTGATGTCCATCGCCAGTCCGCGCACGATGCGGAACACGGTGGGCGAATTCACAAAGACCACCGAGACAAAGACCACCAGAATACCGCCTGGAATATCGAAAAGATCCAGATAGGTCGGCAGACCCCAGATACGATAGGCGTCGGTATTGATGATGTAGCCACCGGTCGAGATCAGAGACAGGTAGAACCAACCCGCAACACCCAAAACTCCGATCAGCAGCGGTGTTCGGAAGTTCGGTCTGGTATAGTAGCGTGAGTTCAGCAGCACGCCGAGGAATATGATAGGGAATACGAACAAGACAGCCGCCATGTAGTTCGGCACACCGGTCGCAACGATCTCAGGTGTGACCAGCAGATAGAACAGCAGGATCACCGGGAAGGCCAGGATCAGGTTTGCAAGGAAGGACAGCAAAGTATCCAGCCGACCACCGTAGTAGCCTGCCGGCAGACCCAGCGTGATGCCAACCATGAAGGCAAATATCGTGGCAAGCGGGGCGATCTGAACAACAATCCAAGCCCCTTTGACCATGCGGCTGAACACGTCGCGGGCCAGGTTGTCGCCACCCAGCAGATACCAGGCGTATTGACCGTCCTCCAGATTGGACAGTGGCGTCCCTGGCACTTTGTTCTTCATGCTCGAGACCTGCGACAGCGGATCATGTGTAACGATCAGATCCATCGCGCCGAAAATCCCGGTGAAGACCCAGAACATCACAAGGCCAAAGCCAATCATGCCGATTGGACTGTCAAACAGTTTGCCGTAGAGGCCAAGCTTGCGTTTGAAAGCGATCGACATGGCATAAAGGATGATCAACGACACCCATACGGGCAAAAACTGCTGGGACATGGCGCCAACTATTCCGGCGCTGGTGCCCATCAGAACGCCTAGCACAATATAGGCGACTGCGATTCCTACACTGGCCAGGAAACTGTAACGCAGCGCCAATTGTATCAGTGTCCGCAGGCCTGAGCTTGAGCTCAACGTACCGTCCGGGTTCACCGTCATCTGGTCTTCGGGCAGCACGATGCTGGCCAGCATCCATACGGCAATAGACAAGAGCATCAGCGCAAGGCCAAGTGCAAAAAGCGGGTTCAGGAAGGCAATAGAGCCGGTCCAGGTAAGTGGTTCCATGATCTAACCCTCCTTAAGAAATGCGGATGCGCGGGTTGAGGTAGACATAGCCGATATCAGAGATCAGCTGGGTCACCAGCACCACAAAGACCGACACGACCGAAATTGCCAGTAACAGCTGAATGTCGTTATTGCCCGCGGCCTGAACCAGCGCCCAGCCGAAGCCCTTGTAGTTGAACAGGGTCTCGACGATCACCACGCCATTCAGCAGCCAGGGGAATTGCAGCATGATGACGGTGAACGGTGCGATCAGCGCATTACGCAGCGCATGTTTCATGACGATATTGGGGAAGGACACACCTTTCAGACGCGCCGTCCGGATATATTGGGCGGTCATCACTTCAGTCATCGAGGCGCGGGTCATCCGGGCAATATAACCCATCCCATAAAGCGCAATGGTCAGGACCGGCAGGAAGAAGTTTTCAAAGGTCGGGTTCTCCATCGCTTGCGTGGCCGTACCCTTGAACCACTTCAATCCAACTGCAGAAGAGGTGAAGATGGCGATAAAGATCACGCCCGAGACGTATTCCGGTGTCGCCGTCGTTGTGATGGCGAAGGTCGACAACGTCCTGTCGGTGGCAGATCCTTCTTTCATTCCTGCCAAAACACCAAGGATCAACGCAGACGGAACCATCAGCAGCATGACCCAGAGCATCAGACGGCCAGTCAGAGCCAATCTGTTGCCAACAACGGTCGAAACCTCTTCTTTGAAGACGGTCGAATAGCCCCAATACCCTTGCAGGATTCCGCAAAAATTCGGAGATTCCTCGGCGGTTTTGCCCGGCAGAATGCATCTTCCCTGAACGGTTCCGTCTTCATTCGTGTACCGATATGAGGGCAGGACACCCAGCCATTCGCCGTATTTTATCGGAGTGGATTGGAGGTAACCATTTTTGTTCAGGTAGCTCTCAACCTGCTCATCCGACATCCGAAAGTTGCCCTGCGTTTTCGCCAGCTTTTCGAGGTTCGGATAGAGGTTGGTTAAGAAGAAAACCAGGAATGTCAGACACAATGCCGTCAACAGCATGATGCCAACGCGCCTTAGAATGAAAAGTCCCATATTTGCCCCTGTGGGTCGGCTAGCGCGGGTTTCATGGAACGCCACGCTTAGCTGCTATTATTTGTTCGCCGCATTCAGGAAGAAGAGGCCGCGCCGAGGTGGCGCGGCCTTTTGCTTTTTGGCTCAGGACGTAAAGCCGTACTTATAAAGCTGCGGCAGGTCAGCGATATGCTTTTCAACACCCACCAAATTGTCGCGATGATGGCGCATCGCAGTCCGCCAATAAGGTTGGATCGTGACACCTTCGTCAATCATGATTGCCTGCAGTTTGGCCATCACTTCGCGACGCTTATCTACGTCCGCGATCGAGTTTGCTTCAGACAACAAGGCGTCGAACTCTGCATTGGCGAAACCTGATTCATTCCAGGCAACACCTGACTTGTAGGCCAGCGCCAGAACCTGGGTGCCCAATGGGCGGTGGTTCCAGTTCGTCGACGAGAAGGCGTATTTCGTCCAGTCGTTCCAGAAAGTTGATCCCGGCAGAACTGTGTGCTTGGCCTTGATGCCAGCGTCGTTCAGTTGCGCTACAACCGCAGCTGTGGTGTTACGACGCCAGTCATCGTCGATCGATTGCACTTCATGCTCAAAGTCACCCATACCCGCTTCGTCCATCAGGGCTTTCGCGCCGGCAGGATCATACGGAATGCGAGTTACGGCCGAGTCATGTTCAGGGTGCATTGGCCCGACGTGGCAGTTGTCAGCCGGAATGCCATAACCCGACATACCCAGTTCCAGACACACTTCGTTGTCCACCGCCATGGCTAAAGCCTGACGAACGCGCTTGTCGCCGTAGATTTTGTTACCGTTTTCGTCCTCCGCCAACTGGTTCGGGCGGATAACGATGGTGAAGCCCGACGGGATTTCCGAGCGCACAAGCCCAATGCCGTCGAAGATGTCGACGAATTCGCCAACAGACTCCCAGTTCATGTCGATCTCTTCGGCCTCATAAGCCGCAAGGAATGCAGCCGGGTCAGTGCCGTAGTCGATGAACTCGATGCGGTCTATATAGCCGCCTTTGCCGGCCTCATAACCCCACCATTCGAATCCTTCGTTGCGCACCAGCACGCCTTTGACGCCAACTTCGTGGCTGTCGGGCAGCATGAAGCCTGTGCCGACCGGGTTTGAAAGCATGTCGTTTGCATCAAAGCTGCTATGAACGATAGGAGCGGGATAGTCCGCCATGCCCGGGATGATCGTGATGTCAGGCGCGTTGCACTTCAGTTTGACAGTATGGGAGTCGACAACGGTGATTGCACCGTCCGCAGCTTGCTGAGTGCTTTCGTCGATAAGCGACGCCATACGCGATGCCATCGAGTTGCCTTCCAGACCAGCGTCACACCATCCTGCGATGTTGCGGGCCACGTCTTCGGCTGTGAAATCGTCGCCATTGTTCCACTTTACGCCCTTGCGAACGTTCAATGTGTATTCGGTGGCATCGGCGTTGGCTTCCCAGCTTTCCAGCAGCATCGGCTTGAACGAGCCGTCGTTGTTGTATTCGACGAGGTACTCAAGCCAGCCTGCTGTGAAAGTGGCAATTTGCGTCCAGTCATAAGTTCGCGGATCTTTAAGCGCGCGCACTTCCATCTGATAGCGGATGGTGCCGCCGCGCTGCGGCTCTTGCGCCGCCGCAGGTGATTGCAGACCGATCAAACCATAGGCCGTCGGTACCGCGACACCCAGCGCCGTTGCGCGGACCAGAAATTCCCGGCGGCTAAGCTTGCCGTCACGGTATTCCTGCGCGTGCATCTCGGCCGCCCAGTGCACCTTGTCTGTGGTGATTGCCGTATTGGTCATAAATGTCTCCCTGTGACATTGATTTTGTTGATTTGTTCTTGTTCTAAGCGACACGGGCTTGTCCGGTCGAAAGAAAGAAGGATTCCGGTTTTTGGACTCTGTGCATCCCCATGCCGCCATTCGGCACCAGAAATCACTCAACGTCAACGTTCGGAATCGACATAAAATGCACAAAAGCGACGTTCCCGCAGTGTTGATATTTCAGTACGGATTTTGTCATGTGGCGCCCCGCAAGAAGAAACCCTTGCGGAGATTCTGCGTCAAATCACTGATAACAGACGAAAAACCAGTTAGTTTCCGTTGATCTGTTTGCTTTCGGTGTCATATCCTGTGGAATGAACAACTCCAGATATCACTTTGAGAAATCAACGTGATTCCATGTTTTCATTCTTGCCCGAAACCACGTGCGTTGACGTTTGGCAAATTGCCGGGTCGAGATTGTGGCCCGTTCACGGGCCTGATCCAAAGTCAGTGTTCCATCCAGATAGGCCATAAGCTCTGGCACACCAATGGCTTTGCAGGCGGGAAGAGCGGGGTCGAAACAATCCCGCATGGCGCGTACTTCGTCGATTGCGCCCAGCTCCAGCATCTGATCAAAACGGCGTTCAATCCGATCCAGAAGCCACGTTTTGTCGACGTCAAAAACGATAGGAACCGCATCATCCAGCCGTAAAATTGGCGGTGGCGTATCGGCCTGCCAAGATAACAGGCTGCGACCAGTGGCGCGCTGCACTTCCCAAGCGCGCTGCACGCGCGCGCGGTTCTGCATATCCAGGCCAGACAGTGTCTGTTCGTCGACCCCGGCGACCAGCTCGGCAACGGTCAGCAAGTCTGCTTCGGCCCGCACCTGCGCTGGGGTCGCAGGAATTTCGGCCATGCCTTCGGTCAGGGCCGAGAAATACAATCCTGTCCCGCCGACAATGATTGGCCGCTGGCCCCCGGTTAGCAGTGGCACCACTTCTCGCAGCCAGTGACCGGCAGAATAGTCCTGATCATAGGCGATGTGACCATAGAGCAGATGCGGCACGCGTGTTTCTTCTTCGACAGATGGTCGGGCCGAGATCACTCGCCAGCAGTCATAGACCTGACTTGCGTCTGCATTGACGACGACCCCGCCATGCCGTTCGGCGATCTCCAGCGCCAGTGCTGATTTCCCGGATGCCGTCGGCCCTGCAATCAGGACAGGTTTGTCGTCGGGAATAGGGGGTAATTGCTGAAATATCGCGTCTGTTGATCGCCGGGTCATATGCGGTTGCCTCAATCCTCACCAACCGCATTGAACCTGCGGAGCTTTTGCTTCATTTTGCGCCGGAAATTAACCCCGTGCCAGCCCGGAGCGCAACATGAGCCTTTCCCCGTCTTCTGAAACTGCCGAAACCCCGAAAACCACATACAAACGTGTCATGTTGAAAATTTCAGGAGAGGCATTGATGGGGGATCAGGGCTTTGGCCTGCACCCGCCGACAGTTCAACGCATCGCGCAAGAGGTGAAATCGGTTCACGATCTGGGCGTTGAGATCTGCATGGTTATCGGTGGCGGAAACATTTTCCGGGGCCTGAGTGGATCTGCTCAGGGTATGGAGCGGACGACAGCAGACTATATGGGGATGTTGGCCACGGTGATGAACGCACTGGGTATGCAATCTGCCCTGGAAGAGATTGGGGTGTTCACCAGGGTCATTTCGGCCATTCGCATGGATGAAGTGTGCGAGCCGTATATCCGCCGCCGCGCCGTACGACACCTTGAAAAGAAAAGGGTTTGCATCTTTGCGGCCGGCACCGGCAACCCGTATTTCACCACCGACACCGCGGCGACCTTGCGCGCCAATGAAATGGCGTGTGAGGCGATTTTCATGGGCAAGAACGGTGTCGACGGCGTCTACGACAAGGATCCCAAACAACATGCCGACGCGGTGCGTTATGACACGGTCACCTATGACGACGTTCTAGCCAAGCGGTTGCGGGTCATGGATGCGTCAGCCATCGCGCTGGCGCGTGACAACAACCTGCCTCTGATCGTCTTTGGTCTGGATGAGCCCGGTGGTTTCCGTGGTATTCTTGCAGGCGAGGGGACGTATACCAAAGTTCAGGGTTGAGGTCCGAACGAGACTTGGCCCAGAGTATTAGCAACTCAGCCCTGGCAGTCCCGCCGGGGCTTTTTCTTTTGCTTCAGCTTGACGGTCGCTGATGGCGCTGTCTAAGTAACGGTGTCCTTCTGCGATGAAGGGCTGCCCGGTGTTTCGTCAGTCCATGACGCAAGCACAGGCTGGGCTGGAAGACCTGCCATGATTTCTGAGATGTCCGGAAACATGAGCGGGCATCTTGTTGATATGACAGCACAACTAAGGAGCAATGAGGCATGAGCTCTCTGGATATCGATTTCGTTCGGGCACAGTTTCCGGCTTTTTCCGAACCCAGCCTGAAAGGACAGGCGTTTTTTGAGAATGCGGGCGGGTCATATACCTGCAAGCCGGTGATCGACCGGTTGACGCGGTTCTATACGCAGCGAAAGGTTCAGCCCTACGCCCCTTATGAGGCCAGCCGTCTTGCAGGTGCCGAGATGGATGAGGCACGCGTGCGCATGGCCGCCATCCTGGGTGTTGAAACCGATGAGCTGAGCTTTGGCCCTTCGACGACACAGAATACCTATGTTTTGGCACAGGCGTTCAGGCAATGGATGAAACCTGGCGAGGCGATTGTCGTGACCAATCAGGATCACGAGGCAAATTCGGGCCCATGGCGTCGTCTGGCCGAGGCAGGGATTGAAGTGCGGGAGTGGCAGATCGATCCTGAAACCGGATCACTGAACCCGCAGGATCTGGAAAACATGCTGGACGAAAAAGTGCGACTGGTCTGTTTCCCGCATTGTTCCAATGTGGTGGGAGAGATAAACCCGGTCACCGAGATCACTGCGATTGCCCACGCGGCCGGCGCATTTGTCTGCGTGGACGGCGTATCTTACGCCCCGCATGGGTTTCCGAACGTTGGTGATCTGGGGCCGGATATCTACCTGTTTTCGGCCTATAAAACCTACGGCCCGCATCAGGGGTGCATGGTCATTCGCCGAACACTGGGAGAGTTACTGCCCAACCAAGCGCATTATTTCAACGCTGACGTTCTGTATAAACGCTTTACCCCGGCGGGCCCGGATCATGCACAGATTGCTGCAAGTGCAGGTATGGCCGATTACGTCGAGCTCCTGTGTGCTCATCACGGCGGGCCTGACGTGGGCGCGGCAGAGCAGGGTGCCTTTGCTCATGATCTGATGCGCGCGCACGAGGTGTCCTTACTGCAGCCTGTTCTGGATGCGGTAAAGGATCGCAATGCGGTACGTCTGATCGGCACATCAGACGCCACCCGGCGCGCGCCGACTGTTGCGCTGTCGTTGAACCGCCCGGCTGAACCTGTTGCAGCGGAACTGGCGCAATACGGTGTTATGGCTGGTGGCGGCGACTTTTATGCTGTGCGCCCATTGCAAGCGATGGGAGTAGATCCGGCACAGGGCGTTTTGCGGGTCAGCTTTACGCATTACACCTCGCAGCAGGAGATTGATCAGCTTTTGGAGGCGCTTGAACGCGTTTTGTGATCCAGTTTCCGCCGGGATTCGTAGAATGAAGAAAACCACAGGGCGGATATGGAAAACGAGCATTCTCCGATCATCTTATGGTTCCGACGGGATCTGCGCCTGTCGGACCATCCGGCATTAACTGCAGCTGTCTCAAGCGGTCGTCCGATCATACCAGTTTTTGTTCATGACCCTCTTGTGCGACACCTTGGCGCGGCCCCGAAATGGCGGTTGGGGCTGGGTCTGGAGGTCTTTAGCGACGCTCTGACGAGGCTGGGTAGCCGCCTGATCCTGCGGCGTGGAGATGCGCTTGAGCATTTGCAGACACTTGTTAAAGAGACGGGCGCAAAGGCTGTTTTTTGGTCGCGGGCCTATGATCCGGCGTCGATCACACGCGATACACAGATCAAAACGGCTCTGACCGAACTGGGGGTATGCGCAAAGTCTTTTTCCGGTCATTTGCTTTTTGAGCCCTGGACGGTATCAACAAAACAGGGCCAGCCGTTTCGTGTCTACACTCCTATGTGGCGCGCGGTTCAGCGGCGGGACGTGCCCGCGCCGGATGCGTTGGTGTCACGCTTGGCAGCGCCAGCGACTTGGCCTTCCAGTGTCAGACTTAGCACCTGGCAGATGGGTGCGGACATGAATCGGGGTGCTGCAATCGTGCGTCCCCATGTCCAACCCGGCGAGCAGGCCGCCCGCGATCGCCTTGAGCACTTTCTCGACCATGTCCCCCGTTATTCCACTGACCGTGACCGATTGGATTTAGAAGGAACATCAAACCTGTCAGAATACCTTTCATTGGGCGAGATCGGGCCACGTACAGTCTGGCACAGGGTTCAACAGGCTGCGATGATGGGAACCCCCGGCACTGAGGCATTTCTGCGGCAGATGGTCTGGCGTGAGTTTGCCTATCACCTGATGTATCACTCACCGCATCTGCTGACCGAAAACTGGAAAGCGGAATGGGATGATTTCCCCTGGAACGTCGATCCGCACCATCCTGAAGTTGCCGCCTGGAGGCAGGCCCGAACCGGAATTCCTGTCGTCGATGCTGGCCTGCGACAGATGTATGTGACAGGCCGTATGCATAATCGGGCCCGGATGATTGTTGCCAGCTACCTGACCAAACATCTGATGACACACTGGAAAATCGGGATGAGTTGGTTCGAGGATTGCCTGATTGACTGGGACCCGGCCTGTAACGCCATGGGCTGGCAGTGGGTTGCTGGGTCAGGCCCCGACGCGGCACCTTTCTTTCGCATATTCAACCCTCAAACGCAGGCGGAAAAGTTTGATCCGCAGGGGTCTTACCTGCGGCGCTGGATCGCCGAAGGCCAGACGAAACCCAGTGACATTGCGCTTTCTTATTTTGCTGCGGTTCCCCGGTCATGGAACCTGTGTCCGCAGGCGGATTATCCCGAACCTGTCGTGAAACTGGCGGACGGTCGAAACCGCGCCTTGCGTGCGTATGAAAGCCGAAAATCCCACTAAGGAACTGAAAACTTGCCAGAAACAAAATCGCGCCCTAGCCTGATAACTGTACCGCAGAGGGGAGAGCGGATGGTGCTGACGACGACAGAGGGGCAGTCGGATCTGCCCAGGTATTTCGCCCAGGTCTTCAAGATGCTGACCCGAATGGAGTCGGGGCGGTTGGACATTACATTGCCCGATGGCCGCACTTTTCGCGCTGAGGGGCCCAAGGCAGGGCCCGTCGCCCAGATCGACATTCACAACGGAGATGTTTTTGCCCGCCTGATCCGCGAAGGCGAACTGGGTTTTTCTGATGCCTACCTTGAGGGACATTGGAGCACGCCAGACCTCCGCTCATTCATGGATCTGGTCCATTTGGGGTCTGAGACCGTCTATGACGGATTTACTGGGAAATTTCTTGTTCAGGCCTATGAACGGCTACGGTTCTGGCTTCACCGTAATAACAGGACGCAGGCGAAGAAGAATATCTCGTACCACTATGATCTAGGTAACGACTTCTACGGTTTGTGGCTGGATGACACGATGACCTATTCCAGTGCCATTTTTCAGACCGGGCAAGAAAGTCTGGAGAAGGCGCAAACTGCCAAATACGCCAGCCTTGTCGATGAGATGGGGGCCAAACCCGGCGACCACATTCTGGAAATCGGATGCGGATGGGGCGGTTTTGCCGAATATGCCGCGAAAGAACGGGGCCTGCATGTAACCGGCCTTACGATCAGTGAGGAACAATTTAAATATGCGAAAGAGCGTATTGAAAAAGCAGGACTTTCGGATCAAGTGACGTTCAAGTTGCAGGACTATCGCGACGAGCGTGGACAATATGATGGCATCGCCTCAATCGAGATGTTCGAGGCGGTGGGCCAAAAATACTGGCCGGTTTATTTTGAAACCGTTCGTGAGAGACTGAAGCCGGGGGCACAAGCGACCTTGCAAATCATAACGGTGGGTGACCACCGCTGGGATTACTACAAGAACGGTGTAGATTTCATTCAGAAATACATCTTTCCGGGCGGAATGCTCCCATCACCTTCGATCCTGCGGCAACAGATCAATCAGGCCGGTCTGAATGTGGTGAAGTCGAAAGAATTCGGCAAAAGTTACGACCTGACACTGCGGCGGTGGTATGAAACGTTCAACGCAAAATGGGAACAGATCGCAGATCTGGGGTTTGATGAGCGTTTTCGCCGCATGTGGAATTATTATTTGACGGCATGTGGCGCAGCCTTTGACACGCGCAATTGCGATGTGACACAGATCACCGTAGCAAAGCAAGTTAACTGACGGACCGTTATATGCCCACTGCCTCGCGTCTCGTAGCCGCCGTTTGCCTCATCGTGCTGGCCTTCATTGTCTCTGGCATGATCATCGAAAACGGTGAAGAAGGTAAGGATTATGGGTACTTTACCGTGGTCAACATGGCCCTTGGTGCGGTTTGCGGGTGGGGCATCATGGGTAAGCGGGCCGGGCGCGGTTGGACTGCTGCGATCAACAATGGGCTGACTGGTGTCGCCTCGATGATTTTCTGGGCGCTGTTCGTGCAGGGCTGTTATGAAATGTTCCGGCTTGCCATGCGCAATCGTTACGGTGGCCCGTTCGAGGCCATACTGGCCATTTTCAAAATCGGGATTGAGTACGGTAAGCTGCTGATTTATCCGGAAATCCTGATTGCATTCCTGATTGGTGCCGTTGTCTCGGGGCTGGCCACAGAACAGGCCAACCGTTCGTGGCGCTGATCCGTTTCCTTACAAGAGAGATCGAATTTGTCTGATTTGTTTTTTTATGGAACGCTGCGGCACTTGCCGTTGTTGGAACGCGTTCTTGGTCATCCTCTGAGCGAAAGCAAAGCACGGCCCGCCCGACTTCGAGGCCATGCTGTCCATTCTGTTCAGGGGCAGGATTTCCCGATGATCCTGGAAACGGAAGGCGCCAGTGCCGAAGGGTTGCTCGTGCAGGACTTGTCGCCTGAGGATCTGGCCAGGCTGGATTATTACGAAGTGTCTTTCGACTATGATCTGAAGCCTTTGAAAGTCGAATTAGAAGACGGGACCGAGGCCGAAGCGCAGGTCTTTTTTCCGGCACCCGATGCATGGAGACCGGGTGATTTGTGGTCGCTTCAGAACTGGGCGGGCAGATTGGGCGAACTCACAACGCTCGCGGCTGAGGAAGAGATGGCCTATTTTGGGAAGGTCGCCCCCCAGGTCATGGCCCGCAGTATTCGCGCCACTCAAACGCGTGCCTGGTCAAAGATTATGGCCGGGCAGCGGCGAACCGGTGATCCGCGGGACATCGCAAAAGACGTGATCGTGCATCGCCATGACCGGGTGTACCTCGATTATTTCGGGATGGAGGAAATCGATCTGCAACACCGGCGGCATGACGGCAGCATGGGTCCGGTGCTGCGCCGTGGAAGCTTGTTGCAGGGCAGTGCGGTCGGCGTTCTGCCCTATGATCCGGTCCGCGATACCGTTTTGATCGTGGAACAGTTCAGACCGCCGGTTTTCCTGAACAACGATCCGGAACCCTGGCTTTGGGAAGCGGTGGCCGGGATGATTGATCCGGGCGAGACACCCGAACAGGCCGCGCATCGCGAGGCGATGGAGGAGGCAGGTATTCGTTTTGACAGGCTGGAATATGCCGGCGGGGCCTATACCTCGAGCGGATCTTCCACCGGGTTCATGTATCTTTATGTTGGCCTGGGTGAGTTGACACACACCACAATCACTGGCGGCCTGGACACAGAAGGTGAAGACATCCGTAGTCAAATCTTGCCGTTCGATGAATTCATAGACTTGACGGATCGTCATGTTTTCAAGGATCTACAATTGGTGTCTCTGGCTTATTGGCTGGCCCGCCATCGGGACAGATTGCGCGGGTGACTATCCCGCTTGTGGTCGCGGCGGTGCGGCTGTAAATCTTCGATGGTACAAAACGACAAGGGGCCATCATGCGCATTGCACGAGATCTTGCTGACGCAGTAGGAAAAACACCGTTGATCCGGCTGCGCCGCATCAGTGAAGAAACTGGTTGCGAAATTCTCGGCAAAGCCGAATTCATGAACCCCGGTCAATCGGTCAAGGACCGTGCTGCACTCTATATTATCCGTGATGCCATTGCGCGGGGCGATTTGAAGCCCGGCGGCACCATTGTGGAAGGCACCGCAGGCAATACCGGTATTGGCCTGGCGCTGGTGGGTGCGTCAATGGGGTTCAAGACCGTGATCGTGATCCCGGAGACCCAGTCGGAAGAAAAGAAAGACATGCTGCGGCTGGCAGGTGCACAACTGGTTCAAGTTCCAGCCGCACCTTATCGCAACCCCAATAATTTCGTGCATTATTCCCGCCGTTTGGCCGAGGAATTGGCGCAGACGGAACCTAATGGGGCGATCTGGGCCAACCAGTTTGACAACGTGGCGAACCGTCAGGCCCATGTTGAAACCACAGGACCCGAAATCTGGGAACAAACAGAAGGTAAGGTCGACGGGTTTATCTGTGCTGTCGGGTCGGGCGGTACGTTGGCCGGGGTTGCCGAAGCGTTACAGCCCAAGGGTGTGAAAATCGGTCTGGCCGATCCTATGGGTGCGGGTCTCTACTCTTACTACACCACCGGTGAAATCGCGATGGAGGGCGGATCGATTGCCGAAGGTATCGGACAGGTGCGGATAACAAAGAACCTGGAAGGGTTCACGCCGGATCATTCCTATCAGATCACTGACACCGAGGCGTTGCCCTATATCTTTGACCTGCTCCGTGAAGAGGGGCTGGTTATGGGCGGGTCAACCGCGATCAACATGGCGGGCGCCGTGCGTCTGGCCAAGGAAATGGGGCCGGGCCACACGATTGTGACTGTCCTTTGCGACTATGGCACGCGGTATCAGTCCAAGCTGTTCAACCCGGATTTCCTGCGCGAGAAAGAATTGCCGGTGCCGGATTGGATGACTGAAGCACCGCGCAGCATTCCCGGCGTTTTCGAGGACGTGTGATGCCTGGGCAGGTTCGCCTGTTTCTGACACTGGTATTCCTGTGTCTTGTCGGGCTCGCAGGCGGTGCTGTCGCGCAGCTGACCGACAGGCAAAGTGAGTATTACCGGGGCTGGATAAAAACGGCTGACCGTGCCGAGTCCGTGATTGAAGCGAACCGTGCGTCAAACGCTGCGTTTGAGAATTTACGTTCTGAAATAAACGGTTACCGAGAGGACTTTAACAAGGCACGCAGCGCCAACACAGACCGTATCGCAACGCTGGAAAGCCAGATCAAGGCGCTTGGTCCGAAACCTGAAGGGGACGCGACCGAACCTGAAGACATCGCTAAATTGCGAACTCATCTTAATGATCAGCTCAACAGTTTGCGCGTGCCGCGCATCATTTCCGAAGAAGCTTATACCCGCGCAAATGGATTGATCAGTGAAATCGATCGGATCATCCGGACGCGGCAGACAAAACAATTCTTTGAGCGCGGGCCGTCACCGATCAACCCCGTATATTGGGGACCTGCATGGCAAGACGTAAAAGAGGCGCTTCAGAGCCTGACAAATGAAACAATTACCAACCTGCGTTCGGACGTAGTGAAAGAACGTATCCGTGATCGTGGCTTGGGAATCCTGTTTCTGGTGATCCTGGCCGCGGTTTTACTGATCTTCGGCAAACGTTGGTCCGAACGGGGCGGCGACTATCTGAGGTTGCTGGGCGGAGCGGGCACTGGTGTTTGGTCCTTCATCATTTCTCTGTTGCGGATTCTGTTGCCATGGATCGGTGTCGTTGCCGCCATCGCCGCGATCAGTCTTTCGGGTATTCCGGGTCTGCGAGGCAGTTTGTTGCTGGAAAAAATCCCCTACTGGGCGGCAATTGCCTTCTTCTACGACTGGATTGGCCGACAGATTTACGTGATTGGCGCTTCACAAGGATTCAAGCGCCTGTCTGCTGCTCGGATTACCGAATTGCGGATATACATTGATCTGTTGGCTTTGATGTTGATCCTGCACGAACTGGCGCTTCTGTTTCAGCAGATCGAAAACGTCTCGGATGCGACCCGTGCGGTTATTAGCTTTCCCGTGATCGTCGGAACGGCATTGCTTTTGCTCCGCGTGCGGCAGACCCGAACGAACGACCGCCTGCTGGACCAGGCGGCGTCTACCCGGGCCGCCGGATTCAGCCAGTTGTTGGAATTCCTGCGCAAGGCCATGTTCCTGCTGGGGATTGCAACACCCGTTCTGGCAATCGCCGGGTATACCAATGCGGCCGAAGCGATCGTGTTTCCGGCGGTAAAAACGCTGGTTCTGATTGCCGCACTGGCGATTTTTCAACGGTTCGTCAGTCAGATATACGGATGGATCACAGGGCAGGGCGACGCTGCGCGCGACTCTCTTTTTTCAGTCTTGGTGGGCTTTGCACTGGCCATCGTCGCGCTGCCTGTTCTGGCGATATACTGGGGTGCGCGTGAAACGGACCTGCTTGAGGTGTGGTCACGTCTGCTGCTTGGCTTTGACATCGGCGGTGTCATGATCTCGCCCAGCAATTTCCTGACATTTATCGCTGTATTCGCAATCGGATATACGCTGACACGGTTGTTGCAAAGCGGGTTGCGCAACTCGCTGTTGCCCAAAACCAGCATCGATCCGGGCGGGCAGAATGCGATTGTCGCTGGCTCGGGGTATATCGGGATCTTTCTGGCTGCGTTGGCAGCGATCATGGTCGCGGGGTTCGACCTGTCATCGCTGGCAATTGTTGCTGGTGCACTGTCTGTCGGTATTGGCTTTGGCCTGCAAACGATTGTGTCCAACTTTGTGTCCGGCATCATCCTTCTGGTGGAACGGCCAATCTCCAAGGGTGACTGGATTGATGTGAACGGGATGATGGGCTACGTACGTGACATTTCCGTCCGCTCGACCCGTATCGAGACGTTCGACAGATCGGATGTGATCATTCCCAACTCGGACCTGATCAGCGGTGTTGTCACCAACTATACGCGTGGCAATACAATCGGCAGGGTGATTGTTCCGGTCGGCGTCGCATATGGCACTGATACGCGTCTGGTCGAGACCATCCTGAGTGAGGTTGCGAACAACCACCCGATGGTTTTGGCCAACCCGGCACCCAGTGTGGTGTTTCAGGGGTTTGGAGCGGATGCATTGGATTTTGAAATCAGGGCGATCCTGCGGGATGTGAACTGGGTTCTGTCCGTCAAATCCGACATGAACCACGAAATCAACCGACGCTTCCTTGAAGCAGGCATCGAGGTGCCGTTTGCACAGCGTGATATCTGGTTGCGTAATCCCGAAGCTTTGCAGACCTCAAACAAGGTGAAAGCGGCTGGTTCTGCGTCCAAACAGAAGGCAGATGAGTCGACGACAAGAGAGCCAGTTGAACTGACCGAATCTGATCTGGACCCCGACGCTGGCGATGAATTCTGACGACCTGTCCGAAAGCTGAAGGGTAGTCTTTCCGGTGGTTTGGCGCACCGGAAAGGCGACCGGATTTAATTGATCTTTCCCGTGATTTCACCGAATTGGGGCCTTGCAAATTCCATGACATTGGTCCAAACATCGCCGGCACGGAGAGGTGGCCGAGTGGTCGAAGGCGCACGCCTGGAAAGTGTGTAGGCGGGGAACCGTCTCCAGGGTTCGAATCCCTGTCTCTCCGCCATTACTCCTTCTAACAGAGAACTATGTCTGCCCCGGCGTCTTGGCTGTGCAACGCAGTTTCGTGAACCACGCCAGATTTCCGAAAGCCCAGGATCGTATACCCTGGTCGCTATTGCGTTCCCTTAAAAGAACACCCGTTAAGCCGGAAAATAAAAAACACTATAAACATTAACAAAAATATCAATTTGATATAGAGTTATAGTGTTTTTGTTCTGTATCGCTTGGGTTTTCGTGTGACACAAACGCTTTATGACAAATACGGTGGCTTCAAAACGATCAGCCGTGTCGTGATGACCTTCTATGAAATGGCGTTGGATTCGGATGATATCGGCCATTATTTTGAAGATATCGACATGCCTCGGCTGATTGATCATCAGACGAAATTCGTATCGTCCCTGATTGGCGGACCGGCGTCATTCAGTGATGACAGGATCGAAGCCGTTCACAGGCATCTGGGTATTTCACACGACGAATTTGATGTGATGGCTGAGCTGTTTGGCGAAGCGCTGAGCGTGCATGGTATGTCCGATCAGGATATCAAAACCGCGCTGGCTGCAATTGAAGGGAAGCGTTCAATTATCGTCGCCCGAAACGCGGCATGAGCATTCATGCGATAAACGAACAGCTGTTACGCGCCATCGGTGTCGGCATTGCCGTGGTGCGCGCCTCGGATCTTCAGTTCGTGTTTCATAACGGACCTTTCGCAGAGTGGTTTGGAACCCCCGAGAACGGCAGTACTCTTACGGACATTCTGCCTGCCCTTGATCCCAAAGAACTGGAAGACGTCAAGCAATCGGGCCTGAGATATTCGGTTGAGTTGCAGATCAAACCAAAGCGGCGGACCTTGATCTTTGCGGTCGCAGTTTCGTTGGCAAGCGGATTGTCAGAGCAGGTTCTGATTGTCGAATGCCAGAACATCACGCGCATTCGCGAGCTGGAAAGTATGATCGACAGCTATTCCACCATGGTCGAACGCAACACGCGAGAACTGGAACGCGAAAAAGAACGGGTTGAACGCCTGCTTTTGAACTTGATGCCACGGGCGGTTTATGAAGAATTCAAGACATTCGGTGTTGTCACTCCGCAGCTCTACAAGCAGGTGTCTGTGGTCATGCTGGACTTTGTGGGTTTCACCGATTTCGCGGCCAAGACCGACCCGACAGTGACCCTGAGTGAGTTGAACGACATTTTCACGGCGTTTGACAGGATCGTTGAACAATTCGGGTGTGAAAGGATCAAAACAATAGGTGACGCATATCTTGCGGTCTCAGGCATGCCTGACCCGACACCCGATCACGCGACTGCAGTGGCTCATTGCGCGGTACGTTTCCTGCGTTATCTCGAACGCCGTAACGAAAGCCATCCGCACAAATGGCAGGCCCGGATCGGTTTGGGCATGGGGGCCGCAGTCGGGTCTGTCGTGGGCATTCAGAAATACGTCTACGACGTTTTCGGTCCGGCGGTAAATATCGCGTCCCGACTGCAAATATTCGCCAATCCTATGAAAATCGTTGCGCCGGAAGAGATGAAATACGCCCTGATTGACGAGTTTCAGGTCTCGGACCTGGGACGTGTCGACATAAAGGGAATGGGCGAGATGAATCTTATCAACGTAACGTCCGGGCTGAGCTTACCGCAAAGCAGTCGAACTTTTTGAAAGGTGTCAGTCGTCCTGAGGGATCAGACCCAGCCCTCGCAGATAGATACCAATGCCGCTTTCCAGCAGGTCTTCCGGGGGGAAGGGAGACGTCGCCCCGGTATTGCGCGCGTATAATTCGACCACGCCATGGCTCATTGCCCAGATGTGTGCGCTGAACATCGACGCGGGCGGGCGCTTTTCTGGTGGAATATGTTGCGACAAGTCAGCGGCTGCTTTCTCCAGAACCGATTTGGCCCGATTGGCGGCCATGGATAATTCTGGGGTGCGATTCAACGAAATTCCGCTTTCAAACATGGCGATGTAGTGGCCGGGGTTTTTCCGGGCAAAAGCCAGATAGGCCCGCCCGGTTGCTTCGAAGGCGGATAGGGCAGAGGGTTGGCCTGTGTCATAAGCGTATTGCATCAGGTCCGCGAACATCTCGAATCCCTGCCGTGCGGCTTCGGCGATAAGGTCTTCGCGCCCTTCAAAATGGCGATAGACTGCGGCTGGTGTTACGCCAGCGGTTTTGGCGGCTTCAGATAACGTAAAACCTGTCGGCCCCTTTTCTTCGATCAGGGACAAGGCTGCCTCGATCAGAGCTTGCTTTAGGTTTCCGTGATGATAACCGCGTTTCGACATCCCGGCCTCAGGTTCTTCGATTAGGTATTGGAAGACAAGGGGATAGATCAAATACACCCGGTCGTCCAACACTTGCCCTTGAAAGCCTTGGCCGGGCAGGGCGAAAACGCAACCTACGCTTCCCAGACATCCGGACCACCGCAGATCAGGGGATCAATGTTACCAATGCTTTTTGCGTCCTTCTCATCATAGTCCAGCGTGTGCAGGACCGATTGAATTGCTGCAAGACGGGCGCGTTTCTTGTCGTCGGACCGGACTATTGTCCAAGGAGATATGTCTGAGTGTGACCGGGTAAGAGTTTCCGAAATCGACTGTGTGTATTCGTCCCACTTGTCCAACCCTGCCACGTCAATCGGGCTGAGTTTCCATTGCTTTAACGGGTCGGTTTCACGGGCCAGAAAACGGTTTAGTTGCTCAGCGCGCCCGACATTGAGCCAGAACTTGAAGAGTTTGATGCCATCATTGACCAGACCCGTTTCAAGCGGCAGAACCTGACGAAAGAACCGCTCGCGCTCTTCCCGGGTGCAGAAACCAAAGACGTTTTCGACCACGCCGCGATTGTACCAGCTGCGGTCAAAGAACACGATCTCGCCGGCTGCAGGCAGGTGCGGGATGTAGCGCTGAAAGTACCATTGACTGCGTTCAGTTTCCGAGGGTTTGCTGAGCGCCACATTGCGCGCGCCGCGCGGGTTCAGGTTTTCGCGAAACCGTTTGATCGTTCCGCCCTTACCGGCAGCATCGCGGCCTTCGAAGATGATGGCGATCCGTTGCGCCGTGTCCTTGACCCAAGACTGCATTTTGACCAGCTCGATCTGGAGCAGTTCCATCTGCTCTTCATAGTCCTTGGGTTTCATCTTCTCGCTATATGGGTAGGTCGGGTTCAGGATATCGCCTTTCTTCGAATTCTCGATCTCATCCCGCATAGCTTTGGGCGCGCTATCCTGAAAATACTTCTCGATAGAACCTTTTTCGGTCCGAGCCATATGTCACCTCGCGATAAAACCCATATCCGACTATGGATTAGAGCTTGGATTAACGCAAACCTGCACGCTGCGCTGCACGATCAATTGCGGCAGCAACTTCGGGCGCTGCGACAACCTGCGGCATGTGACCGATCCCCGGTAACGCGACCAGTTCGGCCTGCGGGATTTGCTGGATCAGACGTTGCGAATGCCATTCAAGGCCGACAGTGTCATCGGCGGTGCCGTGAACGATTTCGGTTGGCACTGAAATCTCACCGTATCGCGGCTGCAATTGGGTTATCTCATCCAATAGGTTGGCCCGTTGCTTGGCATTTGCATGCATGGAACTGCGCCGAATGGTCAGGCCGGGCCCAAAGTGTTCAGCATATCCAGCGGGGGCCGATTGGGGCGCAAATACACTGTCCAATGCCCGCGTTACGTACCAATCGGGCACAAAGGAAGAAATCAGAGGCAGGGCGAGCGTATTGCCGAGCGTGGTAGACGCTAGTTGGTTAAACCCATCCAGCGGCGTTTCCCACGGAATGGCGGCGGGTGCGATCAGAACGAGTGCTGAGAGGTCGTCGGGCCTGGTGACTGCCCATGCTAGTGCCACTGAACCACCATAGCTTTGGCCCGCCACGACAGGCTTGTCCGCCCCAAGCTGGGCAGCAGCTTTTTGCAGGATATCCGCTTGCTCCGTGATCATTTCACCGTCTGGGTTGAAACTTTCTGAAAACCCCAGGCCAGGCCGGTCAAAAACGATGACGCGGTAGTTTTCCGCCAGAATAGGTGCCAGCGCAAAGGTCATGTCGCGGGTGTTGCCGCTTGAGCCGTGAAGAAGGACAACATCCGGCCCATTCCCTATGACAACCGCATGAACCGCGATTCCGTCGACATCAAGAATCTGGCCTTCGGGTGGGAAAGCCGCTTCTGCATGTGCTTCATTCCGGGCGCTGCGCCACGCAGTCACAGCGACAAGGCCCAGAATGATGAGGCTAAAGGATATCAAGGTTTTAGTGGCCAATTTTGCTCATATCAAAAGGCGTCGTCTGATAGATTTCGTTTATCCAGTTTCCGTAAAGAAGATGCGCGTGACTGCGCCAACGGTTTTGAGGTGTCTTGGATGGGTCATCATACGGATAATAGTTGATCGGCACGTTGATGGGCGTGTCATTGGCGACGTCGCGGTCATACTCCTGTTTCAGCGTGTCGCTGTCATACTCAAAATGATTGAAGATATACAGTGCGCGGTGGCTGGGATCTTCGACCAGACAGGGACCCACATCATCGCTGCCCAGAAGGGTCGTCAAACCCTGCGCGGCGTCGATCTCATCTTGTTTCATTTCCGTCCAGCGGCTGACCGGTATAACGCAATCGTCAGAGAACCCACGCAAAAAAGGTGATGCAGGGTTCAGGTTGCGGTGGCGGAAACAGCCAAAGGCCTTGGCATCCAGCATGTGCTTTCGAACACCGTGAAAATGGTTGATCATCGCCATCCCGCCCCAGCAAACACCAAAGGTTGAATGAACGTTGGTTTGGGTCCAGTCGAAGATCTCGCTGATTTCATCCCAATAGGTGACATCACCAAATTCCAGATGCTCGATCGGCGCGCCAGTAATGATCAGGCCGTCAAATTTCTGGTCCTTGACCTCCTGAAAAGGCTGATAGAACTCGGACATATGCTCGGCGGCAGTGGTTTTTGTCTGATGTTCCGTCATACGGATCAATGACAGTTCGATCTGCAACGGGGTTGCACCGATCAGGCGCGCAAACTGGTTTTCCGTCTGGATCTTCTTCGGCATCAGATTTAGCAGCCCGATGCGCAGGGGGCGAATATCCTGACGCATTGCCTGATCCTCGGACATGACCATAACGCCCTCTTTGTTCAGGACGTCAAAGGCGGGCAGATCAGAGGGAATTTTGATGGGCATGTGTCTGACTTCGAAGAGATTAGGGAAAACTGGTAGTTAGGCGTTATTGCGTCTGGCCTCAAGGGTGCGTTCGATCAACTCATCGAAATCGGTCGCATCGCGGATCTTGCCGATGTCGTTGGCATCAATCGTCACGCCCCAGTTCTTTGCCATCGCCTCGTACCGGGGCTGACGATGGGCCAGGGCTTGCGCATAGGTCCAGCGGACAAAATCATCGGGGTTGACCTCGGCCTCTGCACAGCCGTGTTGATCCAGATACTCGGTCCAGGAACGTGTCAGGAAATCAGCCTGATAGGACATTGGTTTTGGGGCCTTGTCGAAACGGCGCACAAGGTCGGCCGTGTGACCCTCGTCACCCTTCAGCCAGATCATGAGGGTGTGCCGCGCGAGTTCGGACAAAACCTGATCCCTTGGGTCTTCGGGATCCACCCACTCGCAGATGGATCCGCCCGTATCGCAGATAAAGTGAGGATATTTGTACAGACGCTCGGCGCGGTCGATGAAGTATTCGGTGTCCAGCAGCGCATGAATTTCGGCCAAGCGAAACTGTTCCTGCCTGCGGCGGTACTCCGGCATGTCCAAGCCGCCCAGATCGGGGTTTCCCGGCTTGCCCAGATAAGCGGCAACAGGTGTCAGGTTGGCGAATGAAATATTCGAACCGATATAGATCGAATCCGACAACAGCAGTTCACGCAAGAACGGAACTTTCATGGCCTCGGCCTTGGCATTGTCGGTGATGTACTCGCCCATATAGCGCGTGC
Source organism: Ruegeria sp. AG7 (assembly GCF_056541545.1). NCBI lineage: Bacteria > Pseudomonadati > Pseudomonadota > Alphaproteobacteria > Rhodobacterales > Roseobacteraceae > Ruegeria > Ruegeria sp. AG7. The sequence goes on along the minus strand of NZ_JBQFYP010000007.1, from coordinate 215,389 downwards.
CGATCCGGTAATCGATCGAGTAGTGGAACCAGTTCCCGGAATCTCTGAGGATGTTGGATACGTAGGTCTTGCCCAACCCCGACATGCCAAAGAACAGCACTTTCTTTCGGCTTGCCGTGCGCCAGTCATTGGCTGAGGTGTAGATCATTTTGCGCTGTCCTTTTTTGCCCTAGCTAAATCGGGCAGCGCACGGCGTCAATTGGGCCGGGGCGAACGATTCAGAACCAAAAGGCCAATCGCCAGAACGGCAAAGCCCAGAAAGGCATTTGGGGGCAGGGACTCTTCGCGCAGTAATGCACCCAGAACAATAGCGACCGGAGGTATGACAAGTGTGACCAGCATCAGATTGCCACTGCCGGCCATTGCCAAAACCCGATAGTAAAGCAGATATGCGCCGGCCGTTGCGACAATCGCATAGTACCCGATGGCCACCCAGGTTATTGCGGGTAGCGCCAAGCTGGGTACTCCATCAACTGCTAATGTTATTGGCAATACCAGCACTGTCGAAGCAGTCAGCATACCGGCGGCGGCAATCACCGGGGGAAGGTGCGATAATGTCTGCCTCGCCCAAGCCGCGGCACATGCGTAGGAAACTGTTCCGGCCAACACTGCAATCTGAGCGGTGCTTTGCAGGCTGAAACTCAAGAAGTTCAGCACTCCAATCGCGATTGAGACACCAAGAAAGCCCAGGCAGACACCCAGTAGCCGGGTTTTTGTCAATCGCTCGTCGCGAAAAAACAGTGCTGCTATCAAAACGCCGAAGATCGCAGTCGCCGCGTTCAGGATCGCCGTCAGACCCGTGTCAATGTAAAGCTGCCCCCAAGCCATCAGGCTGAAGGGGATGACGTTGTTCAACAGCCCCATGACCAGAAAAGTGCCCCAGATACGGGGCGCGCGCGGCACTTTGATCCCCCTGATCCAAGTTACCAGCCACAAAACCAGCATGGCCCAGAATGTGCGATGCAAAACCGAGGTCATCACGGGAAGCGTGTCCAGAGCGACCCGGATGGAAACAAAGGAGGCGCCCCAGATCAGTCCAAGGAGCAAAAGCTCGGCCCAGGCGCGGAGAGAGAGGTGTTTTTGTTCGTTCATGCGGGCACTGTTTCATTGATGTTAACCAACGGCGACCCGGTTCATGCGAAAAAGCCCCGCAGAAACTGCGGGGCTTTACAGTTACATAAGATTACTCAGATCAGTTCAGAGCGTATGTGATCTGGAAACCAACGCTCCAGGCGCTGTTGCCTGTGAACGTACCACGTGCCGCGGGACCAGCACCATTCGCGGTGGCATCCCCGATGTCGGTATAACGAACACCGCCCGAGATTTTTGCCTTCTCAAGCGAATACGTGCCACCCAGACCGATGCTCCAGAACCCATCTGTCGGACCGAGGTTCGAAACCGGCGTACCTTGGGAAGTTTCGTAGCCCAGTGTCACAGCACCAGAAAACTCTTCCGAGAACTGATAACCCAAACCCAGCGAGTAGGTGAACGTGGCGTCGTCATAGTCAACCAGGTTGCTGGTCGGCGGATAGTTTGGCGGATTATACACAAGTTGTGGCCAGTCGACCCAACGGATCGAGCCAAACAACAATGTCTTGGGCGCCACGCCCGTTTGAAAATCCAGATTCACAGACTGCGGTGTTTCAATCTCACTCGAAGTGTTTACAGGCAACCCTCCGGTCAAAGCACTGGATTCTGTCTGTGAAAGATCGTGGCTGATCTTGGAGTTATAGGTCAGAGATACGCGCGCGGCGATCTCAGGTTTTTCCCAGGCGACGCCCACGACATACCCGAATGCGGTATCTGCGTCAGTATTCACCTGATAGCCTGCGGTAATGGGAACAGTAATCGAAGCCTCGACGCGCTGCGCGCGAATACCGCCGATCGCACTGAATCCACCGTCGAATTTGTACCGTAGCAAAGCGGTAATCGCATCAGTGTCAGCAGTTGCCTGCAACACGCGGGGGTCTGTGGGATTAACCGGGTTGATCGAAAGCGGGTAGGCGGCCGCATATTGAATATCGGCACCGTAGGGTTGATCATAGATCAGTGCGAAATCAAGCTTTTCGGTAAGCGCCGTTTTGAACCCAAGGTGCGGTGTAAAAAAGTCGTTCGCAACTTCACCTGAACTAATGGGTTGGCCGCCGTTTGTACCAAAAATGTCTGGCATCGTGCCGGTCACGCTTGGGTCGGTATACCCCAACCGAAACTGAACTGCAGAGCCTTCTTCAAAGATCAGGTTGATACCCTGACCGCTGCGGTCCAGACCGCCTGCAAAACCAGCCGTTGCTCCAACGCACAATGCGCACGTTGCGAGTAGTGTTGTTTTCATTCTGTCCTCCCGAACTTTTTTCGAGTATTTGCCTGGCGAAGAATTGAGTGAGTCCAGCGCTTACCCGTGTGTAATGCGCGATACTTTCTTTTCAGTTAGTTTAAGGTCAACTGGTGACGGTGCGTTACTTGTTGCCACTACAGTTCTGAACTGTTGCCAAACTGTTACGATTTTCGGACCAGATGTTCAGGAAAATGCCAGTAAAGATGACGGCAGCGCCGATCAGTACCCAATGGTCGATGGGTTCATGATAGAGGAGCATCCCGATTACTGCGATTGTCGGAAGACGTGCAAAATCAAAGGGAATGACCACGGTTGCCGGGGCTATGGATAGGGCATTGGTAATACAGAAATGCGCCAGCAAACCCGCCAGCCCAACCAAAATCAGATAGGGAGCGGTCTGCATTGTCGGAAGCGCAATCTGACCATCGATGCCAGCGGCTGTGGCCCCAAGGACTGCTTGCATTGTAGTCAGCCAGAAAACAATACACCCAATGCTGGAAAATCGCGTGAGCTTCTTGGTGGTAATCGTTGTAAACGCAAAGAATACTGCGGATGCGGCGGCTGTCATAAGGCCGGGGCTCAAAGGGGCAGCGCCGGGGCGCGTGACGATCAGAACGCCCGAAAACCCGATAAGCGCCGCTATCAACCTGAGCGGCGTCAACCGTTCGTTCAGAAACAGCGGCGAGAGCAGGATTACCCAAAGCGGCTGTGTGAACTCCAGCGCGAATACCTGCGCCAAGGGAGCCACTGCCACGGCGTAGAACCAGAGATTTTGCCCCGTGAAATGTAAGGTGTTTCGTAAGGCGTGCAATCCCAGCCGTTCCGTCGAAACTTGCTGCCAGTTGCGAGTCACAGTCAGGACAGTTGCAACAACAACGAACCCAACGATGCTGCGATACATCATGATTTCAAAGGTATCATGCGCAGAACTCAGTTCACGCCCTGCAACCGCCATGGAAGAGAATGAGGCGATCGCGCCGGTCATCCATAGACCGGCCTTGATTACGTCTTTCTGCGCATGGCTCATTTCGAGCGTCCCTCAGGTTCGTCGCGGGGCCGCGCTGCCAAAGGACCGCAAAGCCAAGCGCTTATGATAAGCAGACTAGGTTCGTCCGGCTAATCAAACGCCGAAGGTGCGCCAGATTCAAGGTCGCATAGGTGACTGCCCGGTACAAAGGCTTGAATGAGTAGGGCGTTTTGCCGCTCAATCAGTTAAGTTTTACGCAGACACCCGCCGGTCATTCCCACTCGATGGTGCCGGGGGGTTTCGATGTGATGTCATAGGTACACCGGTTGATGCCTTTGACTTCGTTGATGATCCGCGTTGCCGTTTCGCCCAGGAATTCATGGCTGAACGGGTAGTAGTCCGCGGTCATGCCATCGACAGATGTTACGGCCCGCAGCGCGCAGGCGTAGTCATAGGTGCGCCCGTCGCCCATGACACCTACGGTCCGCACTGGCAAGATGGCAACAAAAGCCTGCCAGATGTCGTCATAGAGGCCGTGTTTACGGATCTGGTCGATAAAGATCGCATCAGCTTCACGCAAGATGCCCAGTTTTTCGCGGGTGATTTCACCGGGGCAGCGGATTGCCAGACCAGGGCCGGGGAAAGGGTGACGTCCGATGAAGCTCTGTGGAAGGCCAAGTTCGCGGCCAAGCGCGCGAACCTCATCCTTGAAAAGCTCTCGCAGGGGCTCGACCAGCTTCAGGCCCATCTTTTCCGGCAAGCCACCGACATTGTGGTGCGATTTGATGGTTACAGAAGGCCCGCCCGAAAATGACACCGATTCGATTACATCCGGATAAAGCGTCCCTTGCGCCAGGAACTCGGCCCCCTCAATGGTGTCAGCGTGTTTTTGGAAGACGTCGATGAACAGCTTACCGATGATCTTGCGCTTGGTTTCCGGGTCGCTTTGCCCTTCAAGCTCGCCAAGGAACAGTTCGGATTCGTCCGCGTGGATCAACTGGATGTTGTAGTTGTCGCGGAACATGCCGACGACTTCTGTCGCCTCGTTCTTGCGCAACAGCCCGTGGTCGACGAAGACGCAGGTCAACTGGTTCCCAATCGCCTCGTGGATCAGGATCGCCGCGACCGAGCTGTCAACACCGCCCGACAAACCGCAGATGACCTTCTTGTCGCCAACCTGCTCGCGGATCTTGCGGATCATTTCTTCGCGATAGGCCCCCATGGTCCAGTCGCCCTTGAAACCGGCCAGCTTGACGAAGTTCGCGTACAGCTTCGCGCCCTTCGGCGTGTGGTGCACCTCGGGGTGGAATTGCACGGCATAGAAGTGACGCGACGGATCGGCTGTGATCGCAAAGGGCGCGTTAGGCGATGTGCCGAAGACCTGAAACCCCGGTGCGATTTCACTGACGTGGTCGCCGTGGCTCATCCAGACCTGTTCATCCCCGTCGTCAAACCAGCCGTTCAGAATTGCCAGTTTGTCTTTTGGCGTGACAAAAGCCCGACCAAACTCGGCCGTGCCATGGCCGCTTTCGACCTTGCCGCCAAGCTGGTGCATCATCACTTGCTGGCCATAACAGATGCCCAGAATCGGCACGCCATAGTCAAAAATCTCTTGCGGAGCACGGGGCGAGCCCTCGCGCGTCACACTGTCCGGCCCGCCCGAGAAAATCACCGCGCGCGGGGCCATTTCCCGCACGAAATCCATCGTGACATTCTGGTAAGGGTGAATTTCGCAATAGACATTCAGCTCACGCAGGCGGCGGGCAATAAGCTGCGTAACCTGGCTGCCGAAGTCGATGATCAGAAGGCGGTCGTGGGATGTCTGGGTCATGTCAGCGCCTTAGGGCAAGCCCGCACATTTCGCAAGAGCGAGGTCCGATTCCAGCGCGGGAATCAAAAAAGATCACTGCAAAAATTTTTGACTCGAGGGTTTACACCGGTGGCTCCGTCGGCGCACTTGGACAGGGCAGAAGGGTACGCTTTCCAATTCTAGATTTCACCCTTGGCGGCCGGTTCGCCGGATTGCCGCGCGGCAATGTCGCTTTTCCCCCCAACTTGCCGCAATCCCTATGCTTGCGTCCGGGCAAACCTGTATCAAACGCTCAATCTAACCAACAACACGGGATCTTCTCATGACTGAGGCAAACACCCGGCGCAGGGCGAGAGGTGGCGGTGGCGCTGCCCGCCGTGCCGAGCGGACTGCAGTTCGTATCGAGACCGCGAAATACATCGAACGCAACATTCCGAACTTCGAAATCCTCAACGAAGAGGCACTGGAGATCATTGAAAACAACGCGGAAACCGTGTTGGAAGAGATCGGTGTTAACTTTGTTGATAACCCTGCCGCTCTGGAACGCTGGCGCGACGCGGGTGCGGATATCGACGGTGAACGCGTGCGCATTCCGCGCGGCCTTGCTCGTGAGCTGATTAAAACAGCGCCCAGCGAGTTCACCCAACATGCCCGCAACCCCGAGAAGTCGGTCGTGATTGGTGGCCGGAACATGGTTCTGGCCCCGGTTTACGGCCCTCCTTTCGTGCGCGATGCACAAGGCGGCCGTCGTTACGCGACGATGGACGACTTCAACAAGTTCGTGAAACTTGCCTATATGTCCAAGTGGCTGCACCATTCGGGCGGTACGGTGTGTGAACCGACCGACATTCCGGTGAACAAGCGCCATCTGGATATGCTGAAGGCGCACATGACCCTGTCGGACAAGCCTTTCATGGGCTCGGTGACCGATCCCAGCCGGGCGCAGGATTCGGTTGAAATGTGCGAAATCCTGTTCGGTAAGGAATTCGTCCAGCAAAACACGGTGATGACGTCGCTGACCAACATCAACTCGCCGATGACATTCGACGATGTGATGATGGGCTCGCTGGAAGTCTATGCCCGCAACAATCAGGCCTGCATCATCTCGCCCTTTATTGTGGGCGGTGCGATGGCGCCGGTCTCGGTGGCCGGTACTTTGACCCAGGTTCTGGCCGAGGTTCTTGCCGGTGTGGCGTACAGCCAGATCGTCCGTCCTGGTGCTCCCGCGATCTTTGGGGCATTCGTGACCTCGATCGACATGAATTCTGGCGCGCCGACCTTCGGTACGCCGGAAGCTTCGCATATCACCTATGGCGCGGGTCAGCTGGCGCGGCGTCTGAACTTGCCGTATCGGTCCGCAGGGTCGTTCTGCGGCTCGAAACTTCCGGATGCGCAGGCGGCTTATGAGACAGCGAACTCGCTGAACATGGGTCTGTTGGCTGGCGTGAACTTCATGCTGCATGCCTGCGGCTGGCTGGAAGGTGGCCTGGTGGCCGACTTCGAGAAATTTGTTATGGATGCCGACCAGTTGGGCGTTTTGCATTCGCTGGCCAAGGGCGTGGCCTATGATGACAACGCGCAGGCCATGGATGCGATCCGGGAAGTTGGCCCCGGCGGGCACTATCTAGGATGCGCCCACACGCAGGCGAACTTCAAGGAATCGTTCTGGAAGTCCGATCTGCTGGACTACAAGCCATATGAAACCTGGCAGGAAGAAGGTGCGCGTGATACGCGGGCTCTAGCCTCTGTGCGGGTTGAACACCTGCTGGCGAATTATCAGCAACCGCATATGGAGCCGGATACAGCCGCAGCGCTGGAAGCCTATATCGCCGAGAAAAAGGCCTCCATGCCGGATGCGTTTTCCTAATTATTGAAGGACCGGGGCGCGGTTGGCCTGATACAGCCGCGCCTCACCCAACAGCGCGATAAGAATGTCGAGATGCCGGACCAGAGAGTATGCGGCATCATCTTCTTTGCGCAGTTCATTCACCTCTTTTTCCATCTCCATCAGTCGCAGTAGGGCCTGACCTGAACCCGGCAATGACCCGTATCCCAGAATACGTTGCAAATGCCTGTCCCGGTTGTACTCTCTCGCTCCGAAATTGGCGGCTCTTGCCAACATGCGTGGGCGGTGAAGCGTTGAGATCATTGTCATCAGGTCCTGCATCTTACGTGTCCTGTGTCTGAAGGTTTACCGGACTATTTAATGCACAACCTAAGCGGGTGTTGCCTGCGTAACAGCCTCTCCGAACGATGGTTTCACGACTGTTTATCTTTTTGAATCAAATCTGGTTCGTGCCTTGTGCGGTTAACGAACGAGTAACGAATGGACCTCTAGTTAGATTTGGTTAACCCGCTATCCGAGGGCGAAAAGTGACATTTTGTTTTGTCGACGAGGGCAAATAATCATGGAAAACAACATGGCTTTCACCATTCCGGCATGGGTTCCAGAGGGGGCGCAAAGATACCTTGCTCATACCGAAACCGGACGCTCGATCCGCGATATCGCGAGATCGGCAGGTTGCCATGCGTCAACCATCCTCCGGCAAATCCGGCGTATCGAGATGCGCCGTGACGATCCTTTGGTGGATGCGGCGTTGCAGTCGCTGGCAGAAACACATTTTTCCATGCCCGACGACGCAGGCGACTCGGTCGTGATCGCGGATGAAGCTGCCCAGGAAGAGGCGTTCGAAAGAGAGGCATTGCGCGTTCTGCGCCGCCTGAGCGAGACAGGTTCGGTTCTTGCCGTGGCTGAAGAAATGGACAAAGCGGTAGTCGTTCGTGACACCGGCAACGCCGGAGCGACCAGAACCGCGGTCGTCGATTGCGAGATCGCTCAGGCTCTGGCCTTAAAGGACTGGATTTCCTGCGATAACCCCGGTCGCATTTCACGGTACAGAATTTCTGCGGCTGGCCGAACGGCACTGAGCCACCTGATCGCAAAAGCGGAAAACAAGGCGCGGGTGGGGACCGAAGTCGGATTTGCCGAAGCTCAGTCGTTGTTTCAGGCAAAAACATCGGGTGGGGCGACTGACCGGATCAGGCGCATTCGCTATAGCGCCACGGAAAGCCCGTTGGTTGCCCTTGCACGCAGACGCGACCGCGATGGCAAGCCTTTTCTGGATGAATCGCTTGTCAGCGCAGGAGAGCGGTTGCGCGAAGATTTCGAGTTGGCGCAGATTGGTCCTCAGGTTTCACAGAACTGGGAGCGGTTTCTAACGGCTGGTGGCCGCAGCAGTTATGACAGTGAAAGCCACGGAGGAAAGGGATCATCGGATGCGCGGGACCGCGTGGCGCGGGCCCTGTCTGACCTTGGCCCCGGACTAAGTGATGTTGCCCTGCGGTGTTGTTGCTATCTCGAAGGGTTGGAACTGGCGGAAAAACGCATGGGTTGGTCGGCACGATCCGGAAAGATTGTTCTGCGGATCGCGTTACAACGGCTGAAACGTCACTATCGGGATCAGGCTGAACGCGACCGCATGATTGGCTGAAGGTACAAAAAAAGGCCCGTTAAAACGGGCCTTTTTTCGTCTTGTTATTACTCAAGCCAGTTCGGGTTCTGCCATCGCCTGAAGATGTTTCATCAGGTTTTCGGGCGAAGACACGCCATAGGGATCTTCGGGGCAGTTATCCATCAGGCCAGGTTCTTCGAACCAGGCTTCGACAACACCGTCGTTTACGATGGCAGCATAGCGCCATGACCGCATGCCAAAGCCCAGATTGTCCTTGTCAACCAACATACCCATTTTACGGGTGAACTCGCCCGATCCATCCGGAATGACCTTGACGTTGGTCAGGCCCTGATCTTGCGCCCATTTGTTCATCACAAAGCTGTCGTTGACAGACATGCAGTAGATTTCATCGACACCCTGGGCAATGAAATCGCCATATCCGTTTTCAAAGCCGGGCAGTTGATATGTCGAACAGGTGGGCGTGAACGCGCCGGGCAATGAGAACAGGATCACGCGTTTTCCGGCAAAATAGTCAGCGGTGGTCTTGTCTTCCCAACGGAATGGGTTTGGTCCTTCGATTGAGTCATCGCGGACACGGGTGTGAAAGGTCACGTTGGGCAGTATTGCGCCGGATTTCATGTTCAAGCTCCTGTGATTCACCTGTGATTTTGCCGTGACTTAAAACAGTTCTAAACTGCCTTCAATCGACGATATGCCGCATTTTGAATTAATAACCTCTTCTCATTACTCATTGAAAACATGCGGTGAAACGGATTTTTACAATCTCGTTTTCGCTCATGCGCGGCGGCGTTGCATAGCGGCTATGCGCCGCTGGTGTAACACTGCACATCTGTTTATGTTATGAGCGACAAGATTGACCTAAAGTCAGGAATATTGCCCGTGCGAGATCTGAAGATCCCCGAACAGCGCCATCCGGAAAAAGCGCACCGCCCGGATAATGCGCAGCCCAAGAAACCGAACTGGATCAGGGTCAAGGCACCCGGCGGCAAAGGTTATGCAGATACGCGCCGGATCATGCGCGACAATAATCTGGTCACAGTCTGCGAAGAGGCGGGATGCCCCAATGTCGGCGAATGCTGGAGCCAGGGCCACGCCACCATGATGATCATGGGCGAGATCTGTACCCGTGGCTGCACATTCTGCAATATCGCTACTGGCCGCCCAGACGACCTTGACGCCTTTGAACCCGGCCGGGTGGCACATGCGGTCGAAAAACTTGGCCTGAACCATGTGGTTATCACCTCCGTTGATCGGGATGATCTGAGTGATGGCGGTGCCGAGCATTTTGCTCAGACCATCCGCGCGGTGCGGCACCGCTCTCCCAAAACCACGATCGAGATTCTGACGCCCGATTTTCTGAAATGCGATGCTGACGTTCTGGAAATTGTGGTTCAGGCAAAGCCGGACGTTTTCAATCATAATCTGGAAACCGTACCGGGTTTGTACCCCGAGGTTCGCCCCGGCGCGCGGTACTTCCATTCACTGCGTCTTTTGCAGCGGGTGAAAGAACTTGATCCGTCGATCTTTACCAAGTCTGGCATCATGGTTGGGCTTGGCGAAAACGAACAGCAGGTGCGTCAGGTCATGGATGACATGCGCGCGGCGGATATCGATTTTCTGACGATTGGCCAGTATCTGCAACCAACACCGAAACACCACGGTGTTGATCGTTTCGTGACACCCGACGAGTTCGCGTCATACGAAAAGGCAGCTTACGGCAAAGGCTTTCTGATGGTATCTGCGTCGCCGTTGACCCGGTCTTCCTATCACGCTGGTGATGATTTTGCCCGGCTGCGCGCGGCGCGTCTAGAAAAGCTGCAACACGCGTGACACCTGATCAGATCGCGCGACTGACCTATCTGCGCCACGAGCTGCATCAACAACCTGAACTTTCGGGACAGGAAGAGAGTACCGCAGCACGGTTGGCTGAACTTCTGCGCGACGCAGGCGCTGACCATGTCCTGACCGGAATAGGTGGGCACGGGATTGCCGCCGTTTTCGAAAGTGGCCAACCTGGTCCCACCCTGGGCATTCGCTGCGAACTGGATGGGTTGCCGATCCAGGAGTTGGCGGACCATTCCTATGTATCACAGGTCGCGGGCAAAGGTCATTTATGCGGCCACGACGGGCATATGACTATGGTTCTGGGCGTAGCAGACGGGTTGAAACATCACCGCCCCAAGAAGGGCCGCGTCGTATTGATCTTCCAGCCAGCAGAAGAGACCGGCCATGGTGCAATCGCTTTCCGGGCTGATCCCCAGTTCGCCGGGGTTGCGCCCGACCTCGTACTGTCTTTGCACAACTTACCAGGACTGGAGTTGGGCGCGGTCGAAATTTGTGACGGTCCTTCTAACTGTGCCTCACGCGGGATGCAGATTGTTTTGACTGGAAAGACGTCGCATGCCGCTGCTCCGCAAGATGGGGTGTCACCTGCCAGTGCGCTGGCAAGTCTGATGCCGGCTTTGACCGCGTTAGGTGGCGGAGGGGATCTGAATGACGACTACGCATTGACCACCGTCACACATGCCACGTTGGGTGAGCGCGCGGTCGGAGTAGCACCGGGGCAGGCCGAGCTGTGGGTGACGCTTCGCACAGTCACGGACGCGCGAATGGCGCAGCTGATCAGCGACGCTGAATCGTTGGTCCACGAAACGGCCAAAGCCGAAGGGCTGGCGGTCGAAATCAGTTATGACGAAGTGTTTGAGGCTTGTGCCAATCACCCGGAAGCAGTTTCGATCCTGTCCAAGGCCTGCACGGAGCAGGGCGTTTTTTGCAGATTGGTCGATCAGCCACAGCGGTTTTCAGAAGATTTCGGCCAGTTTGGAAAAAGCGCGAAAACCGCCATGTTCTGGTTGGGGTCGGGAAGTGACCAACCCCAGTTGCACAACCCGGACTATGATTTCCCGGATGCGCTTATTCCGATTGGGACCGGGATATTTCTGAGGGCCATCGAAGCTGTGTTAGGCCGCGACTGCTAGGACCGAGGCTTTCAATTCATCAGATCGCCAACGATTCCAACAGCTTCTATTACAGTCTTCGTATCATCTGATATCGAGATTATTTCGTCGTCGACCCGAATATACCGTTGCCCCGGCTTCAGCGGTTTGAGCTTCCAGTTGTCGAGGTCGTCAACATAGTCAAAACGCAGGTCGTCCGGTAATTTCTGACCTCGGGTGTATCGTTTGATTTGACCGGGCGGAACAGCCTTGCCGTTTGACTTAATGGATTTCTCTACTTTGGTTTTGTTGGCACCTTGTCCTTTGCCCTTGTTGTCTTTTGCATATGACGCGCTTGCAAGGGAGACGATCACCAAAAAGACGCCCGCTATCGAGATAAGACGCTTCATCAAAAATCCTCCTGTGACTACCTGAAAGGTAAAGCGACGAGGCGATGGTTGTCCATTGATATTCTAAATAATGAATTTTTAATCGGGTCTGAGTACGAGGCCGGAAAAGGCCCGCTCGGGCTATTCGTCCGTAAAGCGGACTTTGCCAATATAGGGCAGGTTGCGATTGCGTTGAGCATAGTCAATTCCATAACCCACGACAAATTCGTCGGGTATCTCAAAACCGATCCAGTCTGATCGAAAATCCACTTCGCGGCGGCTCGGCTTGTCCAGCAAGGCAATGGATTTCAGGCGCGCGGGGTTACGGCTTTGCAGCAACTTGGTGACATGGTTCAACGTATGGCCTGTGTCAACGATATCCTCGACAACCAGCACGTCGCGCCCTTCAATTGCGCCGCGTAAGTCTTTGAGAATGCGAACTTCCCTGCTGCTTTCCATCGCGTCTCCGTAAGATGATGCTTCAAGGAAATCCACCTCGATCGGAAGGTCAAGTTCGCGCACAAGGTCGGCGATGAAAACAAAGCTGCCGCGCAGCAGACCCACGACCACCAGCTTGTCTGTTTCTTTGAACTCTGCCGAAATGTCGCGACACAGCTCCTCGATTCGAGCGGCGATGGCCTTTGCCGAGATCATCTCATCTATCACATATGCGCGGTCAGTCATCGCAGCCCCCTTGATCTTTGGCGCGCAACATACGACATGACGCGCCATTGTCACCTGCAAATACCGGACCTCATGCCTATCCATTCGGAAACCCGCCACCTGCCGTATACAGCCCAGCAGATGTACGACCTGGTTGCCGATGTGGCCAAGTACCCCCAATTTCTGCCGTGGTGCGCTGCTGCCCGCATTCGCAAGACCTATGCGATGGAAGAGGCTGAGGTGATGGAGGCCGATCTGATCATCTCGTTCAAGGTTTTCCGGGAACGATTTGGCAGCAAGGTAACCCTGTTTGCGGATCAAAAGAAAATCGACACCGAATACCTGGACGGCCCCTTCAAATACATGAAATCCGACTGGCAGTTCGAGGACGCGCCTGATGGGGGCTGCAACGTCTCGTTCCATGTGGATTTCGAATTCAAGAACGCCATCCTGCAAGGGATTATCGGTGTGGTTTTCAACGAAGCCATGCATCGGATCGTGCGCGCGTTCGAGGCGCGCGCGCAAGAACTCTACAGCTAGGTCTTTACCCTTGTCAGGCGCACGCTAGACTACGCGCATGACGGAATTTACAGTATCATTGGCCGCTTTTGCGGCAGGGCCGATTTCTACGTCGTCTCAGGCGCGAATCGTCACATCGCTATCTGTTCTTGACTGGGTCGCTGTGGGCCGGGCAGGCGCGCGCGAACCCGTCTCAACCACGGTTCGCGACATGATACTTTCCGAGGGCGGGAACCCTCAGTCGCATCTCTTTGGCGGCGGCCCGGCGCCGCTACGTGGTGCGGCGTTGGTGAATGGCACGGTGTCTCACGCGCTGGATTACGATGACACGCATTTCGCCCATATCGGGCATCCTTCCGTCGCCATTTTGCCTGCAGCCCTTGCGGTGGCCGAATGGGATGACCGTATTCTTGTCGACTTTCTCGAAGCCGCTTTGGTGGGTATGGAAACCTCAATCCGAATTGGCTTGTGGCTGGGGCGCGGTCACTATCAGGCAGGGTTTCACCAGACGGCGACATCCGGTGCCTTTGGGGCGGCAGTCGCTGTTGGCCGTTTGCTGGGTTTTGACGCAAACCAGATGCGAATGGTTCTGGGTCTGACGGCGACGCGTGCGGCGGGGCTGAAGGCGCAGTTCGGAACCATGGGCAAGCCGTATAACGCCGGACTTGCCGCTTCAGCAGGGGTCGAGACGGCCTTGCTGGTACAGCGCGGTTTTCAGGCCAACGCCGACGCGCTGGAGGGTCCTTATGGATTTGGGGCAACGCATCAAGGTGCAGCGGATCAAACTGCTCTGGATGGGTTGGGCGATGAATGGCTGTTTGAAACGGTCAGCCACAAGTTTCACGCCTGTTGCCACGGTCTTCACGCCGCGCTGGAAGCCGCGCGGGAGTTGGACATAGCGGAGCCAGAGGTCGCCGAGATCCGGATTAAGACTCATCCGCGCTGGATGAGTGTGTGCAATCAACTGTCACCGACAACCGGACTGGGGGCCAAGTTTTCCTATCGGACAGTGATCGCGATGCAGGCGCTGGGATATGATACGGCTTTGCCAGGTAGTTTCACCGACAAGGTCTGCGTCGACCCGCGTATAACGTCTTTGCGCGACCGCATCACGGTCGAGGCAGATGACAGCCTGTCAGAAACGCAGGCGCATCTGTCCCTGCTGCGTCGCGATGGCATTCGCCGCGAAGCGACGCATGATCTGCTGAACACAGTGTCGTTGTCGGACCGTGAGGATCGCGTGCGCGACAAAGCGACCAAGCTGATCGGTGCGGATGAGGCGGACACGATCTGGTCGATGCTGCGCACTGGGGGACGTGCCCGCGATCTGGCCGAACGTATGGCGGGTTAAGCCACGCACCAGTGCAACGGAAAGCCCGGGTCAAATACAGTCACTGGTCCATCGCCTGTTTCAATCTTTGAGGGATACGAAACGGGCTCACCCTTGGTCAGGGTAATCATATCCTGGTTCACCGGTAAGCGATAGAAACCCGGCCCGTTGAGCGACACGAAGCCTTCCAGCTTTTCCAATGCACCTTCCCGGTCAAACATTTCAGCCACCAGAGACATGGTGTTGGTCGCCGTAAAACAGCCCGCACAGCCACAAGCCATTTCCTTGTTTGCATCCGTGTGCGGGGCACTGTCCGTGCCCAGAAAAAACCGCGCATCGCCCGATGTTGCGGCGGATAGCAGGGCCAGACGGTGTTCCTCGCGCTTGGCAACAGGAAGGCAATAGTAATGCGGTTTGATGCCACCAACTAGGATATGGTTGCGGTTGATAATCAAGTGATGCGCCGTGATCGTTGCACCCAGATCAACCGCGTTGGCTTTGACATAATCCACACCATTGGACGTGGTGATATGTTCCATCACAACACGCAGGCCCGGAGTCGATCTGCGGATCGGATCCAGAACACGGTCGATGAATACGGCTTCGCGGTCAAATATGTCGATCTCCGGATCCGTCACCTCGCCATGCACACACATGGGCAGGCCGATTTCGGCCATCTTCTCAAGCACCGGGCGCACTTTGTCGAAGTCGCGCACACCCGAGGCGGAGTTGGTGGTAGCCCCGGCAGGATACAGCTTGACGGCTTTGATCAGACCGTTGGCATGGGCCGCTGCGACATCTGCGGCATCTGTATCTTCGGTCAGATACAGGGTCATCAACGGCTCGAACGTCATACCATCGGGCAGAGCCGCCATAATGCGGTCTCGATAGGCGGCGGCCTGATCGCCGCGCACAACCGGCGGTACAAGGTTCGGCATAATGATCGCACGGGCGAAATGGCGCGCGGTTTCGGGCAGGACGGCCTGTAGCATCGCGCCATCGCGCAGATGCAGATGCCAGTCGTCGGGGCGGCGGAGCGTAAGGGTGTCGGTCATGGCCTTCCGCTAGCATAGCTGTTGCGAAAGACCAACTGCGTCCGCGCAAGGCACAAAAAAAATCTTGTCAACCGACCTGAACGTAGTAGCTCTGTCCAAGGTTGAGGCCTTGACGCCCAGACACTTGCATGACCTGTTTATCCCTAAAGCAGAGAGGGGTTCCATGACACAGCCAGATTCCATCGATGCCGTGCAGCAGATGCTGGGTCGTCAGGGCTATGTCTGCGGTCGTGCCCTTGCGACGGTTGTGTTCCTGTCGCTGAAGCTTGGACGCCCGTTGTTCCTGGAAGGCGAAGCAGGGGTTGGAAAGACCGAGATCGCCAAGGCTCTGGCATCCGGGTTGAACCGGCGCCTGATCCGGTTGCAGTGCTACGAAGGGCTGGATGCGTCGTCAGCTGTTTACGAATGGAATTTTCCGGCGCAGATGGTCGCGATCCGAACGGCTGAGGCCGCGGGTGGGGCCGACCGGGGCGCGTTGCAGACTGAACTGTTCTCGGACGAATACCTGATCGAACGCCCCTTGTTGCAGGCGATGCGCCCGGACGAAAACGGAGCGCCAGTTCTGCTGATCGACGAATTGGACCGGACCGACGAACCGTTTGAAGCGTTTCTGCTCGAAGCGCTCAGTGACTTTCAGGTCACCATCCCCGAACTTGGCACTATAAAAGCACCTGAACCGCCCATCGTGATCGTCACCTCGAACCGGACGCGGGAAGTGCACGATGCTCTCAAGCGCCGTTGCCTCTATCATTGGGTCGATTACCCCAACTTCGAGCGTGAGCTCGAAATCCTGCACGCCCGTGCGCCTGAAGCTGCGGAAGCACTCAGTCGCGAGGTTGTAGCCTTTGTTCAGCGTTTGCGCACCGAGGATTTGTTCAAGAAACCCGGTGTGGCCGAGACCATCGACTGGGCGAAATGCCTGTTGGCGCTGGATGTGATGAACCTCAGCCCCGAGGTGATCGGGGATACGCTGGGTGCGATCCTCAAATATCAGGACGACATTCAAAAACTTCAGGGGTCCGAGGCAAAACGCATCCTCGACGAGGCCAAGGCCACGCTCGAACCGGTCTGATGTTTCATCTTTTTCCAAATACTCCGGGGGTATGGGGGCAGAGCCCCCGTAACGTCTGATGGCCGAACAACTTCCGCTGGATATACCCGACAACCCAAAGCTGGCGCACAACATCACCCATTTTGCCCGCGCGCTCAGAAAGGCTGGGCTGCCAATCGGACCCGGTCGTGTGATCGACGCTATTCGTGCCGTGCAGGCGGCAGGTTTTTCCGAGAAACAGGATTTCTACTGGACCTTACACGCCTGTTTCGTGAACCGCCCGGAACACCGCGTGATTTTTGCGCAAGTCTTCCGAATGTACTGGCGAGACCCGCGTTACATGGAACACATGATGGCGATGATGCTTCCTGCAATTCGGGGCGTTCAGGAAGAACGCAAGGCCAATGCCGGTGAAAAGCGCGCGGCTGAGGCGCTGCTGGACGGGGTTGAGCGTGATTTGTCAGACGCTACCGGGCAAGAGGAAGGCGAAACCGAGATCGAAATCGACGCAACCCAGACCGCCTCATCCGAGGAACGGCTGCGCAATCTGGACTTCGAGCAGATGAGCACGGCCGAAATCGCGCAGGCCAAGCGCGTATTGGCGCGGATGACACTGCCAGTAAAGCCAATTGAATCACGCCGCGGGCAGACCAGCCATCTGGGGCACCGCATCGACCGTGCCCGCACATTGCGCGCGGCCATGCGGCAAGGGGGTGAGTTGCGCGAAATTGCCAGGCTACAGCCCAAACTACGCTGGCCAAATCTTGTCGCACTTTGCGATATTTCCGGCTCGATGAGCCAGTACAGTCGGATCATCCTGCATTTCCTGCATTCAGTGTCCAACGCCAAGGGAGCGGGTTGGGCCAAGGTCCATGCCTTCACATTCGGCACACGCCTCACCAACATAACGCGCCACCTGCACCAACGGGATGTAGACGCGGCACTTGCCGCAGCAGGGGCCGAGGCGCAGGATTGGGAGGGCGGCACGCGTATCGGAGAGTGCCTGCATCAATTCAATAGGGACTGGTCACGCCGGGTGATGGGGCAGGGGGCGGTTGTTCTGTTGATCACAGACGGGCTCGAGCGGGGTGATCCCGAGCTCCTCAGGAAAGAGATCGAGCGTCTGCACCTGTCCTCAAAACGCCTGATCTGGTTGAATCCCTTGTTGCGTTGGGACGGGTTCGCGCCCAGGGCGCAAGGGGTTGCCGCGATGCTACCGCATGTTGACAGTTTTCGCGCAGGGCATTCGATTGCCTCACTCGAAGACTTGGCCGCAGCGATTTCACAACCCGACGATGAGGGGCAGAAAGCACGGCTGATGGCCGCGCTTTCCGACTAGCAGCTTACGACAGCTGTTCTTCATTGCACTTGCGGGCCATCTCCATGGCTTTGTAAGTGCCTGTCAGATCGACGGTGAAGGCGTAGGATGTCTCGGGAAACACGATCATGACCTTCTTCTTGGCCAGATCATCCGCGAACTGTGGGCTGTCCGACAGAACATAACCACCGGAATAGCCTTTGGTGATGTTACCTTTCATGCCGGTCGCTTCACCCAGATATATGTTGTCGCCCAGCAGGATGGCGACTTCTTGCGTCTCGCCACGTTTGATATCGGTTTCAGCCTTGGTGAAGATGCCGACATATCCCACGCCACGATCTTCGGTCAGGCCCATCTGAACGACGTTTTCCGCATCATCCACCGCCTCGATCAGGCAGGATTTCTTTTCAGTGTCGATGAAGACTTTCCAGCCTTCAACCTCTCCATAGCGTTGGAATGTGTCAGCCCACGCTGCGGTTGAAGTCAAAAGACCAACTGCCGCGCCCAATGCAAGAATACGTTTCAACTGCATGTCTCCGATCTATGATTTGTATGGTATGCAAGCCAGACCTGAAGTCGGTTGCCTGCACAGGCTAGAACTCGGGTCACAAACAATCAATGCTATGATTTGTTGAATATGGCTCGGGCAATGGCGTTGCCTTATGGGGTTCAATATAGACCTTTTGGTAAGCCTGATGCGCTTTTCATCACGCAATTCCCGCTTATGTTGGTGTCATAGGTCATCCGGAGGTTCCGATGGAACGATTCGACAACAGTCCTGAAACGGCGCTTGACTGGCACCGCAGCGGGCGCGGCGCGGCGCTCGCTACAGTTGTCGAAACCTGGGGCAGTGCACCGCGGCGGGTGGGATCCCAATTGGTGATTGGTGGCGATGGTCGGATAGAAGGTTCCGTTTCTGGTGGATGTGTCGAAGGTGCTGTTATCGTCGAGGCGCTTGAAGCCATTGATGAAGGCGAAGCGCGTTTGCTTGAATTCGGGATCAGTGACGACGATGCTTTCGCGGTTGGTTTGGCCTGTGGGGGGACTATACGCATTCTTGTCGAACCCATAGGAGAAGTCCTGCCCGAATCTATGTTGGCGGAACTGGTTGCCGCTCGGGCCGCTCGTGAGCCCGTTGCCTACGAAGTCAATGTCGAGACCGGGCGCAGGGCGTTGCGCCGCAATGCTTATGCCGACAGGCTGCGTATGGATCGGTCAGGGTTCGAAGAGGATGGCCAGACCTTTGTCGCAGTGCACAACCCGCCGCTGAGGTTGCTGGTTGTTGGGGCGGTTCACATCGCGCAGGCTTTGGTGCCGATGGCGCGGATTGCGGGCTATGATCCAACCATTATCGACCCGCGTGACGCCTTCGCGTCCAGTGCACGTTTTCCCGGTGAAACGATCCTGACGGATTGGCCGGATGAAGCCGTTGCGAAGCTGGGACTGGACGCGCGGACCGCTATTGTCCTGCTGACACATGACCCAAAACTTGACGATCCGGCGCTACAAGCCGCATTGGACGCCGATGTGTTCTATATTGGTGCATTAGGGTCAACACGCACCCATGCCAAGCGCATTGAGCGTATGAAAGCGGCCGGTTTCACCGATGCGCAAATCTCTGGCATTCATGGGCCCATTGGCTTGGATATCGGGGCCGCCGGTCCCTCGGAAATCGCGGTTGCGATACTGGCGCAAATCACTGCAGTTCTTCGAGGGAAAGTATGAAATTTGGGCCTGTGCCGTTGTCCCGGGCAGAGGGGGCCATTCTGGCGCATTCGGTTACAGCGGATGGGCGAAAGCTTCGCAAGGGGCTTGAATTGCGCTCGGAACATGTGGCGCAACTGATAAAGGCCGGTCTAAGCGAGGTCATTGTTGCCCGACTGGATTCCGGTGATTGCCATGAAGATCAGGCGGCACGTAAGCTGGCGTCTGCGCTGGCACCTGATCCAGCATCAGCCAACTTGCGGGTTACCGAGGCATTTACCGGGCGGGTAAACCTTTTGGCCGATGGGCCCGGGGTTGCCGTGCTTGATGTTCACGCACTTGAAATGTTCAATCTGGTCAATCCGATGATTACCGTTGCGACCGTTCCACAGTACCAGCAAATGGGGGCGAACGGCATGATGGCGACCATTAAGGTCATCTCATATGCCGTGCCAGAGGCTGATGTTCAGCGTGCCGCCGGTCTGGCACAAGGAGCTGTGCGTCTGGCGCGGCCTGTTCATCGGACAGCCGGTCTTGTTGTAACGGAAATTCCCGGTGGTCCACCGAACGAAAAGGGGATTGCGGCCATTCGGGGACGGGTCGAGGCATTGGGAATGGAGCTTGCGGAGGTGCAGATTGTTCCGCATCGAACGGATTCCTTGACCAGCGCGATTTCTAAGGGGAAGGGCGATCTTCTGATGATATTGACGGGTTCGGCCACCTCGGATCCCAACGATGTCGCACCGTCGGCCGTTCGGCTGGCTGGCGGGACGATTGATCGCTTTGGTATGCCGGTTGATCCGGGAAACCTGCTGTTTCTTGGGGACTTGCAGGGCCGACCTGTGATCGGCTTGCCGGGATGCGCGCGCTCTCCGGCGTTGAACGGGGCCGATTGGGTGCTGTCGCGTGTCGCATGCGGGATTGAAACAACAGGTGCAGATATTGCCGGAATGGGGGTTGGCGGATTGTTGAAGGAAATCCCGACCAGACCTCAGCCGCGGGCGAAAAGAAACGACTGACCGCCGCCAAGGTCCGCGATACGGCGTATCACACCGTACTTGCGGCCAATGTACTATTGATATTCTAGGGTTTTCTCATCCTTGGCAATACGCCGGGTCGCCAATACGCGCCGGTGTCCTCCCGGGCTTTTTGAAACTGTTCGACCCTATCCCGTGCGGCGTCTCCTCCTGCATCAAAGAGATGTCCGAGCAGGCATTCCAGAACCGCCATCGCGCCAGAAAAGCTAGAAAACGGATGTAAAGTGCGGGTGCTGACGGGCAGAACGACATCCGGGTTGACGCCGGGTGCAATCACCTCGCTATCCGACAGCAACACAATCTTCATGGCCCGGTCGCGGGCAAAACGCATCGAATGGATCGTATCTGCGGAATAGGGATGGACGGTGATGGCAAACAAACAATCCTCGGACGTGGCCTCGACCAGGTCATCGACAGCCGAGCCCATGTGTCTTGGTATCAGCTGTAATCCGGGATGGGCCATGCGGCCGGCGTAGTGAAAATAATAGGCCAGCGCATGACTGGACCTTGTGGCGGTCACATAACAACGACGTGCAGACACCATGTATTCAACGGCACGCTTGGCCAATTGCGGCTCCATCAGGCGCAGGGATCGGGACACAACATTCATCTCATTGCGCGCAAATCTGGCCTGTGCGTCATTGAAAGGGTCTTGTCTGGGTGACGTGGTTAACCATTCCTGACCAATCCTGTCTTCACTGTCGGTTGTGAGAGCAAGGCGAAATGGGTGGCGAAAGGCGTCAAAACTGTCGAAACCCATACGCTGCGCCAGTCGAACAAGAACACTGGTGCTGATGCCGATCCGGTCGGCTGTCGCTCGGACCGGGTTCAGGCCGAAATCACCTGGATGGTCGATGATATATTTCGCTGCGACTTGCATCTGCGCAGGCATTCCGTCGATCTCGCGTCGGATTTGGCTGGTCAAGGCTGTAAGGGTGGGTGTCATGTCGAAAAGAAACATATGTTTTCTTTTGTGTAAATTGAAAACATCATCCAGCGAATCTAACTGAGGGCAAAGACTTGGGTGGTGCTATGACATCAATAACAACTGACAGCTCGGACAGGCCCTACATTCTAGTTGCGCCAAACGGTGCCCGGCGGAACGCGTTGGATCATCCCGCCTTGCCACTCAGGATTGATCAGATCGTCATATCTGCGCGGGATTGCCATGCCGCAGGTGCGGATGGGTTGCATCTGCATATTAGGGATGCAGACGGACGGCATTCACTGGACGCCGGATTGTACCGGGAAACGCTTGCGGAATTGCAGCGCGAGGTTCCAAAAATGGAGCTACAGATCACGACCGAAGCTGCCGGGCAGTTCGACGTGGCATCGCAACTGGACTGTTTGCAAAAGGTGCGACCTGAATGGGCATCAATCTCGGTGCGTGAAATCGCCCGCGATCTGAACCTTGCGCCCAGGGTCTATGCACTATGTGCGGATCAGGGCACACGGGTTCAGCATATCTTGTATGATACTGAGGACGCACGTTTACTGGAACAGTGGCTCGCTTTGGGCATCGTACAGGCGGATCAGACAGATCGTTTGCTTGTTCTGGGGCGATACAGCGATGGCCAGCAATCTGTGCCTGCCGATCTCGACGCCTTTCCAGAATGCCCGGCCCGTTGGATGGTGTGCGCCTTTGGAACGCAAGAACATGCCTGTCTGGCTGAGGCTGCGCGACGCGGTGGTGACGTGCGGGTTGGGTTTGAAAACAGTCTGACGGGGCCGGATGGCAGGCCGTGGGCAGATAGCGCGGCTTCGGTCGCTGCATTAGTCGAATTGCTTGGAAGGGCACAGAAATGAGTCATGTTTTCCCACGTCACACGAAATCGGACCTTCCTGTCGCGGTTGGCGGCGATGGCTGTTATCTGATCGATGCAAAGGGCAAGCGTTACCTGGATTGCGGTGATGCGGCGGTATCTTGTCTGGGCCATTCGAATCAGGCCGTGATCCAAGCGGTACAGCAGCAGGTGGAACAGATTGCCTTTGCACATACAGGGTTCATGACATCAAAACCGGCTGAGGCTTTGGCCGAATTGTTGATCCGGCACGCGCCGGGGGATCTGGACCGGGTGTATTTTGTTTCGGGCGGGTCCGAGGCGACCGAGGCGGCAATCAAACTGGCGCGCCAGTATTTCCTTGAAATTGGTCAGCCTGAACGGCGTCACGTTATCGCGCGAAAGCAAAGCTATCACGGCAACACTTTGGGGGCTTTGTCCGCAGGGGGTAACGCATGGAGACGGGCACAATTCGCCCCGATGCTGATCGAGATGACGCATATCTCTGCCTGCTACGAATATGCTGAAAAACCGGAAGACGAGAGCAGCTTTGACTATGGTCAGCGTGTGGCCAATGAACTGGAATCCGAAATCCTGCGGCTGGGCCCTGATACTGTCATGGCATTTATGGCCGAACCAGTGGTTGGAGCTACCCTTGGCGCAGTCCCTGCGGTTGAAGGGTACTTCAAGCGTATTCGCGAGATCTGCGACCACTATGGTGTGTTGCTGATTTTGGATGAGGTGATGTGCGGTATGGGCCGAACCGGTCACCTGTTTGCCTGCGATCATGACGACATCGCCCCGGATATTTTGTGTATCGCCAAGGGGTTGGGGGCCGGATATCAACCGATTGGAGCCATGCTGTGTACCGGCAAAATCTATAACGCGATCCGCGACGGATCAGGGTTTTTCCAACATGGACACACCTATGTCGGTCATCCGGTCGCCACAGCCGCCGCATTGGCGGTAGTCCGTGAGTTGACCGAACGGGATTTACCTGCGCGTGCCGGGGTCATGGGCAACAAGCTGCTATCCGCCCTCGAGGCTGCATTCGGACAGCACCCGAACGTGGGAGATATCCGTGGGCGCGGGTTGTTCCGTGGTGTTGAACTGGTCGCTGACCGCGACAGCAAGGCCCCTTTTGATCCATCACGTGGCATCGCAGGTAAGGTGAAAAAGGCAGCACTGGCCGAAGGGTTGATTTGCTATCCCATGGCTGGCACGCGGGATGGCCGGAACGGCGATCATGTCCTGCTGGCGCCGCCCTTTATTATTGAAGAGGAACAGATAGGCGAACTCGTCAGCAAACTGGAACGCGCCCTTTCTGCTGTGCTTTGACATTACCGTGAGCGCACTGTTCGCCCGCAGCTTATTTGTTAATGTCGCGGGAGAAGTATCTGAAAAGGCGAAATCAATAGTGCTGGATATTTGGCGCAGTTTCCGTGCGCTTCCCCTTTGGGTGCAGATCTGGGTGGCCGTAATATTGGTGCCGGTTAATCTGGTTCCGCTTGCTTTCCTGGATCAGCCACAAGGGATGCTCATCGCTGTTCTGGCGATTACCGGTATGGCGCTGAACATACACATCATGGCGGTTGCGCGCGGGATGAGTGGCGCGATGGCCTTGCCGCACATTCTGTGCTGGATTCCACTAGTTGTCATTGTCGCGCTATTATTGTTCTCCGATGCGACCCTGAGCACTGCTTTTGTCAAGTTTCTTTGGGTGCTTCTGATCGTTGACGTAATTTCCCTGCTTTTCGATTTCAGGGATGCGGTCAACTGGTTACGAAGCAGACGCGCGACCTGTACAGAAAAAGCCCCTTCGGCAGCGAAGGGGCTTTGATCGTTTTGGTCTTTAAAGCATATTACTTATGCGGAAGCGGACCGATCATCATGACCATCTGACGGCCTTCCATCTTCGGCATGTTCTCGATCTTGCCGACCTCTTTGATGTCTTCGGCCACACGCTCCAGCAATTCGCGACCCAGGTTCTGGTGTGCCATTTCACGGCCACGAAAGCGCAGGGTGACTTTGACTTTGTCGCCCTTTTCCAGAAACTTAAAGACGTTCTTCATTTTGACGTCATAGTCATGCGTATCGGTGTTCGGTCGGAATTTGACCTCTTTCACTTCGATGACTTTTTGTTTTTTGCGCGCTTCGTTTTCGCGTTTTTGCGTTTCGTACTTGTACTTGCCGAAATCCATGATCTTGCAGACCGGTGGGTTCGCATTAGGCGAGATTTCGACTAGATCAAGACCTGCATCTGCGGCCATCTGCATGGCTTTGGCGGGATGAACCACCCCGACGTTTTCACCTTCGGCACCAATCAGCCGAATTTCGGGGGCACGGATTCTTTCATTTACGCGCGGGCCGGTTTCACGTTGAGGCGGCGCGTTGTGAGGTCTGCGAGCTATGGGTTCATTCCTTTGATGATTGCAGAATTTCGAGCCCGGAATTTAAACCGGGCGAGACCGCACTTCAAGCGGCATAAATACAGGGTAATGCGAAAAAACTTGTTTTCTGCCGGTGTTTTTCGCGTTCAGGGCGGCAAAGCCCTGAACGCAGGGTTGCTTTAGCCGACAAAGGCTTTTTCGATCACGAACTCCTTGGGTTCCGAGTTGGCGCCTTCACGCAAACCAAACCCCTCGAGAATTTCCTTAATATCCAGGTTGAAAGCCAGCGAACCGCAGACCATTGCACGGTCGGTTTCAGGCTTGATGCCGCCATCAATACCCAGATCGGAAAATACGGTGCCATCCTGAAGAAGGGTGGTGATGCGGCCCATCTTGGGGCTCTCCTCCCGTGTGGTGGTCGGGTAATAGCGGATCTTGTCGGCAAATCCTTCACCGATCAGTTCGGCCAACAGTTCGTCCTGACGGATGCTGTCGATCAGCTGACGGCCATATTCCAGCTCTGCCACTTCGCGGCAGGTGTGGGTGATGATGACCTCGTCATAATCCTCATAGGTCTGTGGTTCACGCAGCAGCGAGGCAAAAGGTGCAAAGCCGGTGCCGGTTGCAAAAAACCACAGGCGTTTGCCGGGCAGCAGGGCGTCATGCACCAATGTGCCAACCGGTTTGGGACGCAAGATGATCTGATCACCCGGTTTGATATGTTGCAATTTCGACGTCAGCGGGCCGTTCTGAACTTTGATCGAATAAAACTCCAGCTCTTCATCCCACGAGGGCGAGGCGATGGAATAGGCGCGCAGCAACGGCTTGCCGTTGTCACCCAGCAGACCAATCATCACAAATTCGCCCGAGCGGAACCGCAACGAGGCCGGGCGCGACACCTTGAAAGAAAACAGGCTGTCGGTCCAGTGTTTGACGTCGGTTACGGTTTGCGCGTCCGGAAGGACGGGGACTTTTACTGCGGTTGCTTCGCTCACGGGCTTCATCTCTGTCATCGTTTACCTGCCGGTCTGCTAAACCGACATCTCCGTTTAATCTTTGATCCAAGT
This sequence comes from Ruegeria sp. AG7, assembly GCF_056541545.1. NCBI lineage: Bacteria > Pseudomonadati > Pseudomonadota > Alphaproteobacteria > Rhodobacterales > Roseobacteraceae > Ruegeria > Ruegeria sp. AG7. The sequence continues at coordinate 189,564 of NZ_JBQFYP010000007.1, read as the reverse complement.
CAGGAAAAGGGGACAGATTGCCCCCTTTGCGTCACAGGCTGGCAATCGCGGGATCAGCCGCGCAGGCGGGCCTGATAGTTATTCTCTTTCCAGTTCGCGCGGGCCAGCCACTGATCTTCGGGTTGGCGGTCTGCCAGTTCTCCGTCGATCTCGACCTCGTCAAAGCCGCTGCGGCGCGCCATGGCGTATTGATCGGCAAGCACATGCCCTTTGGCGCGCAGCCGGCCTTTGTAGCCCTTCAGGCGCAATGTGCGGGCGATGGTAAATCCGCGACCATCTGCGAAAGACGGGAAGTCTACCCGAACCAGCCTGGTGCCGCCCAGCCGGTCAAACAGTTCGTCCGGGTCTGTCTCGGAACTGACGTCCAGCGCGACCACGTCATTGGCGGCGTCATCCAGAGTGACAAAGCCGTCGGTCCAATCATCAGGCGAAAAGCCTTCATCCGTTACGATTACGTTCATGTTTTCTCTCCGACGCGCATCATCTTGCCATCGACAAAATGGATGCCGCATTCTTCCTTGTTTTGGTCGCGCCAGCGTCCGGCGCGGGGGTCTTCGCCCTCTTTGACCGGCGAGGTGCAGGGCGCACAGCCGATCGAAGGGTATCCTTTGGCCACCAGCGGGTGCCGGGGCAGGTTGTTTTCTTCCATATAGGCCCGCACATCCTCGGGCGCCCAATGGGCGAGCGGGTTGACCTTGATCCGGCCTGTACCATCCTCGACCTCGAAGAATTCCAGCGCGGCGCGCGTGCCGGCCTGAAATCGCTTGCGTCCGGTTATCCAGCCATCGAACCCCACCAGTGCTTTTTGCAGCGGGAACGTCTTGCGCAGGTTGCAGCACGCGTCCGTGTCGCGCAGGCGCAACGCACCGTATGGGTCTTCGCGCTCAACTTCTGCATCCTCGGCCCGGATGATGCGAATGTTGGTAAGCCCTAGACGCTCGCTCACCTCCTGCTGGTACTCCAGCGTTTCGGTGAACAGCATTTGCGTGTCCACGAAAAGAACGGGCGTTGCCTTGTTCACCACCGCCGCCATGTGCAAAAGAACGACAGATTCCGCACCAAAGCTCGAGACCAGAGCAAGCTCATCGATCTCTTCAATTGCACCATGCATGACATCATGAGCGCTGTGGTGCCGGAACCGGGCATTCAGGTCTTCGACACGTTCAGTCAGTTCGCGTCTGTCCCGGCCCAGTTCCGTCTGGATCAGGTCAAGCGGCATTTGCTCGGGCCTCGGGGTAGAGGGCGTCTTTGAACGGCGCCATGCCCACCCGGCGATATGTTTCCAGGAATGTCTCCTCTGCGCTTGCACGCTGGTTCAGATAGGTGTCGACAATGCGCTCAACGGCAGGAACGATTTCGTCATAGGCAAAGCCCGGACCGGTGCGATCACCAATCGCCGCAGTCTCGGTCGCATCGCCACCCAAAGTGATCTGGTAGTTTTCCACGCCTGCGCGGTCCAGACCCAGAATGCCGATATGGCCGACATGGTGGTGACCGCAGGCGTTGATGCAGCCTGAGATCTTGATCTTCAGGTGGCCGATGTCATGCTCGAGCTTCAGGTCCTCGAACCGCGTCGCAATTTCCTGAGCAACCGGGATCGAACGCGCCGTCGCCAGCGCGCAATAATCCATGCCGGGGCAGGCGATGATATCGCTGATCAGACCGATATTGGCGGTTGCCAGTTCGTATTCCTTCAGCTTGGCGTGGATCGCGGGCAGGTCCGATTTGTGGACATGCGGCAGGATCACGTTCTGCTCGTGGCTGATGCGCAGCTCGTCATAGGCGAACCCTTCGGCCAGATCGGCCATCACGCGCATTTGCTCGGCAGTTGCATCGCCCGGCGTTGCCCCATGCTTTTTGATCGAGATCGTGACAATCGCATGGTCCGCGTCCTTGTGCGGCGCGATGTTGGTATCGACCCACGAGCGGAAAACCGGATCGTTGGTATAGGAGCTTTCAAACGATGCGACCGAAGCTTGGCGGAATGCAGGCGGTGCAAAGTGGTCCTTGATCTCTTCCAGCAGGTTCATGTCCGCGCCTTTGAACTGCGGGCGGACCTTCAGGAAACGTTCGTTGACCTTGGCGCGGATAGAGTCGATGCCATGTTCGTGCACGGTGATCTTAATACGTGCTTTGTACTTGTTGTCGCGGCGACCAATCTGGTTCCATACGGAAACGGTGGCTTCCAGATAGGCCAGCAGGTCGTCAAAGGCGACGAACTCGGACAGTTCCTTGCCGATCATGGGCGTACGGCCAAGGCCACCACCAACAATGACGCGCGCGCCAAGAACGCCGTCACGCTCAACCAGTTGCAGGCCGATGTCATGCGCCTTGATCACGGCGCGGTCGTTTTCACTACCAGTGATGGCGATCTTGAATTTGCGCGGCATAAACTGGAATTCCGGGTGGTCGGTCGACCACTGGCGCAGCAATTCGGCGTAAGGGCGGGGATCAGCGACCTCATCCGCGGCGGCACCAGCAAAGTGGTCGGCGGTCACGTTGCGAATGGTGTTGCCCGAGGTCTGTATGGCGTGCATGCCAACCTCGGCCAGCGCGTCCAGCATATCCGGCACGTCGCTCAGCTTTGGCCAGTTGTACTGGATGTTCTGACGCGTGGTGAAATGGCCATAGCCTTTGTCCCACTTCTCGGCCAGCAGCGCCAGTTGACGCATCTGCGCACTGTTCAGCGTGCCATAGGGAATGGCGACACGCAGCATGTAGGCGTGCAGTTGCAGGTACAGCCCATTCATCAGGCGCAGCGGCTTGAATTCGTCTTCGGTCAACGAGCCGTCAATGCGACGCTCGACCTGGGCGCGGAACTGCGCGTTACGTTCTGCCAAAAATGCTGTGTCGAACTCGGAGTAGCGATACATGTCTAGCTGTCCTTGTTTGCAGCCCCGAACCTAGGGGCCTTGAAGGGGAGAGATATGGCCAGAGGTCAGGCCCGGGGCTGCGGGGAAGTTTCCTGTTTGCCGTGGGCATAGTTGGACGGACCAGTCCGGCGGAAATCTTCCCGAAAATGGGTGGGCTCGGGGCCGTTCTTGCCAGCAACGGCATCGGCCAGATAGGCGCCAACGACTTTATTTGCCTGACGCGCCGCATCCAGCAGACGCACCTGTGCATGTGCTTCGTCAGTGATCAGTTCCGCTTGGGACAGATCACGTGTCCAACTGTCATCTTCGGTCTGGTAAATGACGTCACCTACCAGCAAATCATTTGCGGTGACGACTTTGGGGGTAAAAGCGCGGGCCATCAGGCAAGCTCCTTATTGAATTCGGTTACGGCCTGCGCCGCTTCGCGCGGGGCAAGGCCATAGAATGTCAGGGCCGGTCCGTCCAATTCGGCGGCGGCCAGGTCGGCGGGCAGTTGATCCAGTGTGGTGGACAGTATCCGTTGGTTCGGGCGCGAGGCGTTTTCGACCAGCGTGACAGGGGTGGCGCGATCGGCGCCATGCATGATCAGGCGACCCTGGATAAAGCGGGCAGATTTCTTGCCCATATAGATCGCAGCAACCGAACCAGCCCGTGCCAGGGCATTCCAGTCATGATCGGCAAAACCTTTCATGTCGTGCCCGGTCAGGAACCGCACCGAGGAATTTCGACCGCGTTGAGTCAGGCTTTGGCCGATGACAGCCACTGCGGCAGAGGCCGCTGTGATACCAGGAACGATCTGCCACGAAATGCCAGCCGCCTCGACGGCCTCGATCTCTTCATCCAGACGGCCAAAGACAGTGGGATCACCGGACTTCAGGCGGACCACGCGGTTACCATTCAGGGCATATTCGACCAAAAGCGCGTCAATATCACTTTGCTTCCAGGATGGGCCGAACCCGGCTTTGCCGACATCAACCAAGGCGGCGCTTTGACCGGCTATGTCCAGAACGGGTTCACTGATAAGGCGGTCATGCAGCACAACATCAGCCCGCTCAAACGCGGTCAGCGCCTTGAGCGTCAGCAACTCGGGGTCGCCCGGACCTGCGCCGACAAAGTCGACATGTCCTTTGGGGCCTGTTGTGCGAACGTCCTGCATTGGATCATCTCGGGTGTGGTTTGACTTGACCCTCAATATAGGAAATATTCCCACCAAAGCGCCATATGGACGCTCAAATAAGGACAAATGTTCCATCAATGATAAATTTTGGAACGAAAACTTCGATGTGGAAGGAAAATTGGAATGTCGGTGCGGATAGATGATACGGATCGGAAAATTCTGGCCGAGCTGCAACGCGATGCAGGGCAGTCACTGGACGAAATAGCGGCTCGGGTCGGCAGTTCAAAGACGCCTGTCTGGAATCGTATACGCAAGCTCAAGAGTGCAGGAATAATAGGTCAGCAAACGGTTTTGCTGGATGCCGAAGCGCTCGGGTTTGAAGCGACTTTCTTTGTTTTGATCCGCACATCGGAACACGAGGCTGAGTGGCAGCGCAAGTTCCTTAAGGCGTTGCGTGATCACCCCGAGGTGCAAGAGGCGCATCGGCTGGCAGGTGACATTGATTATATACTCAAGGTTCGGGTCAAGAACGCGCGCGCCTATGATCAATTCTACCAGTCGCTGATATCGGAGGTGCGAGTGCACAACGTGACCGCGCTTTTGTCGATGGAAGAAATCAAGTCCACAACGATGCTTCCCCTCAACGCATTGGTTGAAGGGGCGTAAAAGGCAGGTGCTTCCAACGCCGGATCGAGCCGCGCCTTATACAGGTCAGACCTGAACCATTAACCGTTCCAAACCATGGAAGTGATAGCTGTCTGAATAGGTTGGCTCTGTAGCGAGCCGCAGGTTCGGGCAGCTATTGAACAGAATGGGCAGGGCTATGCGCATTTCCAACCTTGCCAAAGGGGCGCCGACGCAGAAGTGGATGCCTCCGCCAAAACTTGTGTTGACCTCAATCGAGCGCGTCGGAACAAACCTTTCGGGTTCATCCCAGACAGCAGGGTCGCGGTTTGCAGCGCCAAGCAATAGTGCGACCTGATCACCGCGCCTGAACGAATGCCCAAATATGTCAACGTCTTCATACGCATAACGTGTGAACATGTGCAAAGGCGGGTCATAGCGCAGAATTTCTTCAATCGTTGCGTCGATCTGGTCCGGTGCCAGAACGCCGGGGCTGGTATAAGTTTGCAACAGAGTTTTCACACCGTTCGCCAGCGAATGCACAGTTGCTTCGTGACCTGCATTCAGCAGCAAGATGCATGTTGCGACCAACTCGTCGATGGTCAGCTTTTCACCTTCTTCCTCGGCGCTGATAAGCCGGGTGATCAAATCGTCACGGGGATCATTGCGTCGCTGGTTAATGTATCCCAACAGGAAATCCGTGAACTCCTGAGACGACTTGGCCGCCTTATCCTCGGTCGCCTGCGTCCGGTTGGCCTGATACATGGCGACCATGTCATGCGACCACTGCAACAGGTTGGGTGCCATGTCTTCGGGAACGCCCAGCAGTCGGCAGATGGTTCTCACCGGGACCTGCGTGCAATAGGCACTCAACAGGTCGAAAGGTGTATTCGGAAACGTCTCGATAAGACTGTGGCATAGCGATTCAATGGAAGGCTGCAATGCAGAAATTTCCCGCGACGTGAAAGCGCGCATGACAAGCGCTCTCAGGCGGGTATGTCGCGGGGGTTCAGCTTCAAGCAGCGAGTGGGCTTCGATAGCCAGCCAGGGGGCCAGATGGGCAGGGCCCTGTGTCGCGCATTCAGGCGGAACTTCCCGCCCAAACCGGCGGTCGCGAAGAAGTGTCCGCACCGCCTGACAGGACGTTGCAGCAACCATATTGTAGTCGCGCCAATAGAACAGATCACCAGCAGTGCGGGCATGATCATAGAAAGGGTAGGGGTTCTGAACGAAACCCGGATCTGTCGGGGATTGCGAGAATGACTTCATGCGACGCACACTTGCCACGAGCCGCGTTGAATGCAAGACCCTGTCTATGCAGAGAGTTTGGATCATTGTCGGTTTTTTGTCCGCTGTCGGGCTGTTATCGAGTTTTGTTTGGTCTTATGGTTATCGTCAGGCGCTGTCTCAGCTAAGTGACAAGGCCGAAGCTGACCTTGAACTGGCGGCGGATCGGCTCAGTACCCAGATGCAGGTCTATCAGGAACTGGCGGTTCTGATGGCGACACATCCCGCCTTGCACGCGTTGGATACACCGACACAAATACATGACGCGCAAGCGATGTTGCTGGACGTCGCCGACAAGACAGCGGCCGTCAACATGATGTATCTGGATCGCAGCGGTCGGGTTCTGGTCACCGCACAGCCAGTGGCACAGCGAGATATGTCCGCACATCCAGCGTTCAGGCGCGCCATGCAGGGTGCGGTGGGTACCGCGCATGAGGTGGTTCCAGAGAGTGGCGACCGGATATACTCCTATGCCGCTCCGGCCTTTGCCCCGTCCGGGCAAGTCGAAGGTGCGGTGATGGTGGTTGCCGACGTCCAGGACATTGAACAAACCTGGCGGGGCAGTACCGAAGCCGTGTTCTTTGTTGATTCTGACGGTGTCGTCTTCATCTCGAACCGATCAGACTTGCTGTTCTGGAGCCGCGAGGCTGGCCAGTCCGGGCTGACACCGCCAGAAGGTGCGTCGGTGGATTTTGCAGCGACGCGGGTCGGCCAGCATGAATTGTGGCGGCTGAACTGGGGGCGGTATTTGCCACGCGATGCGTTGCACCTAACGCTTGAACTGCCTGTGATCGATATGACCGCCGAGGTTTTGGTGGACGTGGCTCCGGCCCGGCGACTTGCGGGGTTGCAGGCGGCGGCGGTCGCAGCGATCTGTTTGGCGTTTGGTGCCATGCTGTATCTTGCCATGGAGCGGCGACGGACGCTGGCTAATGCCAACATGGTTCTGGAAAGCCGGGTGGCGCAGCGTACCCGTGCATTGACCCAAGCGAACACTGCGTTACGCCGCGAAGTTGCAGAACGTCAGGAGGCCGAAGCAGCCCTGAAAAAAGCGCAGGCCGAACTGGTGCAGGCAGGTAAACTCAGCGCATTGGGGCAAATGTCGGCGGGGATCAGCCACGAACTCAACCAACCCTTGATGGCAATCCAGCAATTCGCGGACAATGGCACGGCCTTTCTTGAACGCGGCAAAGGCGACAGGGCCAGCGAAAACCTTGGGCGTATTTCGGAAATGGCCGCCCGCATGGCCCGGATCATCAAGAATCTGCGCGCGTTTGCCCGCAACGAAAGCGAACCAATGGGCCGGGTCGATCTGGTGCAGGTTCTGAAAACCGCCGTCGAGTTGACCGAAACCCGTTTGCGTGACGATGATGTGACGCTGGAATGGGAACCGGGACAGTCTGCGGTTTATGTTTGGGGGGGTGAAGTCCGCTTGGTGCAGGTCTTTGTTAATCTGATCAATAACGCGGCGGATGCGATGCTGGGGCGACCCAAACGGCACATTTCGATTGTGATGCACGAAGAAGACCGGTTGCGCGTTTCTGTGCGGGATACCGGCCCGGGGATTGAAGACCCCGACCGTGTGTTCGAGCCGTTTTATTCGACAAAAAGCGTAGGATCCTCTGAAGGTCTGGGGCTCGGCCTTTCAATATCATATGGTCTGGTTCAAAGCTTTGGGGGTGAAATTCGCGGGGCAAACACAGCTGATGGCGCAGTGTTTACCGTCGAACTGGAACCCTATGGAAAAGAAGAGGCTGCATGATGCGCAGGGTTCTGTTAGTCGATGATGACGCAGCTGTTCGCGAGGCACTGGCGCAAACCATTGAACTGGCGGACTATGCACCGACAACAGCCGGATCTTTTGTGGCGGCCAAGGATCATATTCGGCGGGATTTCCCCGGTGTGATTATTTCGGACATCCGAATGCCCGGGCGGGATGGTTTCCATCTGCTGACCTATGCTCGGGATATCGACCCCGAGCTTCCGGTGATCCTTTTGACCGGAGAAGGCGATATCCCAATGGCCGTGGAAGCCATGGGAAAAGGCGCGTTCGATTTTCTGGAGAAACCATGCGCTGCGTCTGACCTGATGGACGTTCTTGAACGCGCATTCGCGGCCCGCACTCAGGTTTTGGAACAGCGCGCCCTGAAATCTGAACTTGAAAGGGGGGATCCGGCCGCACGTTTGCTGTTTGGTCTGTCTCCGCAAGCCGAGGCACTGCGGGATCGTGTGCGAACTGTTGCACCGACTGGGGCCGAAGTTCTTGTTACCGGCCCGCCGGGCAGCGGCATATCCAAAGTTGCCGAAGTGGTTCACCTGATGTCGCCCGCTGGTCAGGGGCCTTTTGTCAAACGTCCGGCTTCAAGCCTAAGCCCCGATGATCTTGCCCAAAGCTGCGGCGATGCCGTGGGTGGTTCCCTGTTTCTGGACGAAGTGTCCGCCATGCCCCAAGCCACGCAGTTTGCGGCGTTGGAGATCATCGAGCGCGGTCCGGGGGGGCGTATTATTGGAGGAACAACCGCCGACCTATCCGCGTTAAGTTCGGAAGGGCGGTTTAACGCAGATCTGTTCTATCGTTTGGATGTGATGCGGGTGCGTGTTCCATCATTGGCGGAACGCCCCGACGACATTCCGGTGATTTTTCGCCACTATGTGGCGCAAGCGGCCGAACAGGCTGGCATCGCAATTCCCGAGATTTCGTCCGAACATCTCGCGGCCTTGATGGCCAGCGACTGGCCGGGCAACGCCCGTTCGCTGATGTCAGCAGCGATGCGGTTTGTTCTTGGAATGCCCGAGGAGGTTACACAAGCAACGGATCTGGGGTTGAGCGAACAGATGGCGCGGGTCGAGCGGTCACTATTGATTGCAGCTTTGGGCCGCCACAATGGAAAAGCGTCAGATGCGGCCAAGGCGCTGAAGCTGCCGCGCAAGACCTTTTACGACAAGCTGGCGCGCTATCAGATTCGTCCCGAGGATTACCGCAGATGAGCGGGAACTGGATTGGCACTTCTGATTCGAATGAAGTGATTCGGAATATGTGCGGAATTCCGCACAAGCCGCACTGAGGATGTGCGAGTTTTCGCACGGCTCGGGACTGTGAAGCGCAGAACCCGAACCAACAAAGCTGTAAAACTTTGGTATTAAACATGTAATCAGACACTTTCCGCAATCGCAGTCAAAAGTTGTGTGCTTTACCCTGAGTCGCTTCACTGCACGCCATACGGCGCTTACCCGGCGTCGACTGCAAGTTTCAAGGAACTCTGGGAGGATATCAGATGAAGCTTCTGACAACGGCAGCAACTGCGCTTGCTCTGACTGTAACCGCAACGGCTGGTATGGCTGCATGCGACGAAGGTGAAATCGTCGTTAAGTTCGCGCATGTGACGAACACCGACAAACACCCCAAGGGCATCGCGGCATCGCTGCTGGAGCAGCGGGTCAACGACGAAATGAACGGCACGATGTGTGTCGAGGTCTACCCGAACTCGACGCTCTACAACGACGACAAAGTTCTCGAAGCGATGTTGCAGGGCGACGTGCAACTGGCAGCGCCCTCGCTGTCGAAGTTCGAGAAGTTCACCAAACAGTTCCGCCTGTTTGACCTGCCGTTCATGTTCAAGAACGTCGACGCTGTAGACGCGTTCCAGGCCTCGGCCGAGGGGCAGGCGATGAAAGACAGCATGCAGCGCCGCGGCTTGCAAGGGCTGGCGTTCTGGCACAACGGCATGAAGCAGATGTCGGCCAACAAGGCTTTGGTTGATCCGTCGGATGCAAACGGTTTGAAATTCCGCGTGCAGTCGTCAGATGTGCTGGTGGCTCAGATGGAGGCCATTGGTGGCAGCCCGCAAAAAATGGCGTTCTCGGAAGTGTATGGCGCGCTGCAACAGGGCGTGGTGGACGGGCAGGAGAACACCTGGTCGAACATCTACGGCAAGAAGTTCTTTGAGGTGCAGGACGGTATCACCGAAACCAACCACGGCATCATCGACTATCTGGTCGTGACATCGGTGGATTGGCTGGACAGTCTTGATCCGGCGGTGCGGGATCAGTTCCTGACCATTCTGGCCGAAGTTACCGAGACCCGGAACAAAGAAGCCTTTGCTGTGAACGAAGCGGCCAAAGCGTCGATCATCGATGCGGGCGGCGTCATCCGTGAACTGACCCCTGAACAGCGTCAGGCCTGGGTCGACGCGATGAAACCGGTTTGGGACAAATTCGCCGGTGACGTGGGTCAGGACAAGATCGACGCGGCACAGGCCATCAACGCCGGCTTCTGATCCGGTCAAAGACCGCGCGTCCGGGGACTGGGGAGTATTCGACGCGCAGGCCGGGCGGGCTGAAATGGCCCGCCCCATTCTCAACTCTCTCTTCAATAAAATGCGGGGACTGAAAGATGTCTGGTGCGAACTCCGGCCAGGGCGGGCTGATCGACCATATCGAAGAAACTCTGATCGCGTTGCTTTTGGGCCTTATGACGGTCGTTACATTTGCCAACGTGATCGCGCGGTTTGTCTTTAATTCCAATATCCTATGGGCGCTTGAGTTGACAGTGTTCACGTTTGGCTGGCTGGTGCTGCTGGGCGCGTCTTACGCGGTCAAGAAACATGCTCATCTGGGCGTGGATGCAATCCTAAACATGCTAGCGCCAGCACCGAGGCGTCTAATGGCGTTAGTCTCGGTCGGATGCTGTCTGGTGTTTTCGCTGCTGATGCTCAAGGGGGCATATGATTATTGGGCCGTCTTTGCAGATCTGCCGCCAACATCGGGCCGCTGGTTCCCGACCGGGTTTGATTTCGGCGCACGCAGCCAGAGTTTCTACGAGGTGGACGACATCCCCATGGTTGCGCCGCTGCGCTTTCTGGAAGACCTGATCAACTATGGCGAGGGGTATGAAAAACTGCCCAAGGTCGTACCTTACCTGGTTCTGCCTGTATCCATGCTGCTGCTGGTGATCCGGTTTACGCAGGTCGCCGTTCAAATCTGGCGTGGTGAGACCGATCGCCTTGTCGCCAGCCACGAAGTCGAGGACGAGATTGAGGAAGTCCGCGCACAACAAGGGGTGCATGACTGATGGACGTTATCCTTCTTTTCTCGATGGTCATCGGCCTGCTGCTGATCGGGGTTCCGATTGCGGTTGCACTTGGCCTCAGCTCGACCCTGTTCCTGCTGATCTATTCCGACAGTTCGCTGGCTTCTGTCGCAGGCACGCTGTTCGAGGCGTTCGAGGGGCATTTCACCCTTTTGGCGATCCCGTTCTTTATTCTCGCCTCGTCCTTCATGACGACAGGCGGCGTAGCGCGTCGGATCATCCGATTCTCGATTGCTTGCGTGGGGCATCTGCCCGGCGGTCTGGCGATTGCGGGTGTGTTTGCTTGTATGCTGTTTGCCGCGCTTTCAGGATCGTCCCCGGCCACGGTTGTAGCTATCGGTTCGATCGTCATCGCAGGTATGCGCCAGGTTGGGTATTCCAAAGAGTTCGCTGCCGGTGTGATCTGTAACGCGGGTACGCTGGGCATCCTGATCCCTCCGTCCATCGTGATGGTTGTGTATGCCGCCGCCGTCGAAGTTTCGGTTGGGCGCATGTTCCTGGCTGGCGTTATTCCCGGTCTGATGGCTGGCTTCATGCTGATGATCACCATCTATGTCATGGCAAAGGTCAAGAACCTGCCCAAGGGTGAATGGAAGGGGTGGGGTGAGGTCTTTACCTCGGCTCGCGAGGCCGGTTGGGGCCTGTTCCTGATCGTTATCATTCTGGGTGGCATTTATGGGGGTATCTTTACCCCGACTGAGGCTGCCGCTGTTGCTGCCGTCTATGCCTTCTTCATCGCCAGTTTCGTTTACAAGGACATGGGGCCGCTGAGTACGGAAGGGGACGCACCGAACCTGCCGCTTCTGAAAAAACCTTACGCATTGGTCACGGCGTTCTTTCACCCGGATACCAAGCATACTCTGTTCGAGGCGGGCAAGCTGACGGTGACACTGTTGTTCGTGATCGCCAACGCGCTGATCCTTAAGCATGTTCTGACAGACGAACAGGTTCCGCAGCACATCGCCGAGGCGATGCTGAGCGCAGGGCTAGGGCCGGTGGCGTTCCTGATCGTTGTGAACGTGATCCTGCTGATCGGTGGTCAGTTTATGGAGCCGTCGGGCCTGCTGGTGATCGTTGCACCGCTGGTGTTCCCGATTGCCATCGAGTTGGGCATTGATCCGATCCATCTGGGCATCATCATGGTGGTGAACATGGAGATCGGGATGATCACGCCTCCGGTCGGTCTGAACCTGTTCGTAACTTCGGGCGTTGCGGGAATGCCGATGATGAGCGTTGTGAGGGCAGCGCTGCCGTTCCTTGCCGTTCTCTTCGTCTTCCTGATTATGGTGACGTATATTCCGTGGATATCGACCTTCCTGCCCAACACCTTCATGGGGCCGGAAATCATAACCAATTAGGTGGTTTGACAATGTACGCAGCCGGGCGGTTTCGACCGCCCGGCTTTTCGTATCTTGAACCCCGGCATCAAGTGCTTAACTAGGGTTCAGAGGACGACCTCCCCACAATGGGACATCTTTCGGGACGACCCGAACGAATACGAGGTCGTAATATGCCCTGGATCTTTCTTCTTTTTGCTGGCTTGTTGGAAATCGTCTGGGCTGTAGCCATGAAGCAATCGGCTGGTTTCACCCGATTGTGGCCTACTGCCTTGATGGGTCTTTCGATGATCGGCTCTTTCGGCCTGTTGGCGCTGGCGATGCGCGACCTGCCGTTGGGCACGGCTTATACCATCTGGACCGGTATCGGGGCTGTGGGGGCGTTCTGTGTAGGTATCCTGTTTCTGGGCGAAGCCCTTAGCCCTGCGCGGATTCTGGCGGCTCTTCTGATCGTGTCAGGTCTTATCCTGATGAAGCTAGCGTGAGCGTTTTATTGACCAAGCCATTTTGCTTGGGCAGGGTTCGGAAAACACGGGAAATGGAGACCGGAATGCTGACCGAGACCGACAAGCGCCTGCTGCGCGTGGCTTATGACGAGGCAAAAGCCGGGTTTGATGAAGGTGGATGCCCAATCGGGTCAGTTCTGGCGCGGGGTGGCGATATTGTTTCACAAGGGCGCAATCAACGTGTGCAGGGCGGCGATCCGATCGCACATGGGGAAATGGATGCTTTGCGCAAAGCCGGACGTCAGAAAACCTATCGGGATACGGTTCTTTACACGTCTTTGTCACCTTGCATGATGTGTTCCGGCACTATCGTTCAGTTTGGTATCCCGCGAGTGGTGATCGGCGATACCCAGAATTTTGGTGGCAACGAAGACTTCCTGCGCGACCGCGGCGTCGAGGTGGTGATAGCCAACGATCCCGACTGCATCGCACTGATGCAGCGGTTCATCGAAGAAAAGCCAGAGCTTTGGGCGGAAGATATTGCCGAGTAAAGGCGAAACCTAGACGCTCTCCAGCGCCTGAATAATGCCCGTGAAATCCCCGGCCTTCAGGCTGGCGCCGCCCACAAGCGCACCATCGACATTTGAAACCGCAAAGATTTCCGCCGCGTTGGAGGGTTTGACCGACCCGCCATAAAGCAAACGGACAGAGCGACCCACTCCTTCGCCAAAGCGACGCTCTAGCCGGGCGCGGATGAAGTCGTGAACCTCTCCGATCTCATCAAGTGTTGGAACCTTGCCAGTGCCTATGGCCCAGATCGGTTCATAGGCAATAATCAGGTTCTCGCCGGTTGCCTGATCCGGGATCGACCCCGACATCTGACCGCCGATTATGTCGAGCGTATTGGCCGCCTCGCGCTGTTCCAGGCTTTCGCCAACGCAAATGATCGCTTTTAACCCCGCATCCATCGCAGCACGGGCCTTGGCGCGTATATCCTCGTCATGTTCTTCATGGTCCACGCGCCGTTCGGAATGACCCAGGATGACTGTTGTCGCGCCCGCGTCCAGCAGCATCTCAGCGCTGATGTCGCCTGTATACGCGCCTGCGGTTGCCGCGTGGCAATCCTGCCCGCCAACTGTGACTGCTGACCCGCGTACGGTGGCTGCCGCGCGGCTGAGCAATGTTGCCGGAGGGCAGATCAGGATATCGACAGAAGCATCTGGGTGGGACTTGCACAGTGCTTCAAGCTCGCTCAGCGCAGCACCAGTTCCGTTCATTTTCCAGTTTCCTGCCGCAAGCTTGCGCCGCATACCCGTATCTCCCAGATTATTCGATGATTTAGGATGCGGATAGCATTGTCGGCACGATCTTACAATTCCACGGATTGGGTGGGTTCGTGCGCTTTGATCGACACACGGCGTTCGGTCGGGACCGTGTCACAGGATTACCCGGCGCAAACTAGGATTTCTGCACGATGCTCTCATCGAATTTGATGGATTCACCGCAACCGCAAGCGTCGACGACATTCGGGTTCCTGAACTTGAAACCTGATTCCAGCAACGACACCTCGTAATCGATTTCAGTCCCGAACAGAAACATCTGCGCCATTGGTGCGATCATGACGCGTGCACCATCCTGTTCAACGACTTCGTCGTGTGGATCGGCCTGATCGACATATTCCATGGTATATTCCATGCCCGCACAGCCGCCTTTCTTTACGCCAATGCGCAAGCCGACGTGGCCACCCGAGTTCATCAGGCGGGTAATTTGCTCTGCGGCTTTGGGCGTCATGGTCACAGCCTGTTTGCCGGGAATGCCGAACATGTAAGTCTCCGTTGTCGCGCGTTGCATTTAATCTAGGGCTCAGGGGGCCAAGGCTCAAGACGGTGTGTTATAAAGAGTTTTATCAGGATGAAACAACCCGGCATACAGTAAGGGTTCGCTGAAAACACCCGACCGTTAAACCGTGGAGCTGAATAGGTTTAAGCTGGTCAATCTCCAAAACGGTTCGCATTATGGAAACATCGGAAAGGATAATATTGTGAAGAGATTAAAGGCAATTTTTAATCCAGTCTTGTTGGGAGCGATACTTACCATTGCAGTTCTTTTGTTTGTTCCGGATGATGCGGTGGCCGCCAATGATGGAGAGAGGCATCCGGTAAACTGCGCGACCGCCGAGGGCGATCTGCGCGCCATCGCGACTGAGAAAAAGCACGCGCAGGACCAACAGTTGGAAAGTGTTGCCGCCATTACTCCTGCCGGGGCACTTTTGGGGCTGGTCACAGGAACGGAACACAAAAGGCTGCAAATGCTATCGGGGGACTACATCATTCAACTGGATGCCAGATCTGCGGAAATCAAAAAGACCTGCAATTTGAACTGATCACCCGTCGTTAGGTGATCTGGATATGAAAAGGACCGTTCTCGGGCAAGAACGGTCCGTGTTTCTGGGCCGGAACTCGGGGGGCGGTCAAATCATGTCTGGCCCGAGGTACGATACCGATTGGTGCCGTCCGCAGGTCTTTTCCCGTATCATTGTGACAGGGACAGCACGAACAGGTAACAAAAACACCAATGTTTTGTGACAAATAGCTGGGAAACTGTGGCCGGTGCCTACATAAATCCCAGTTCCAGACGTGCTTCGTCTGACATCATCTCCATACCCCAGGGTGGCTCCCAGGTCAGTTCCACGTCGACCTCTTTGACGCCTGCAACAGGCTCGATCGCTTCCATGATCCATCCGGGCATGTCGCCGGCAACCGGGCATCCGGGGGCTGTCAGCGTCATGATCACCTTCACCGCGTTGTCCGTGGAAATGTCGATCGTGTAGATCAGGCCGAGGTCATAGATATTCACGGGGATTTCCGGGTCATAGACCGTGCGGCACGCCTCGACCACGGGCTCGTACAGGGGGTGCTCAATGGTTGACGGCGCAATCAGCGGTGTGCCTTCAAACTGTTCGCTCGGGTGGGTCATCTTTGCCTCGGGTCAGTTGCCTGAGTGATTATATAGGGAATAGCCGCAACAGCGTCCAGTAGGGCGGCGGCGCCGATTGGGGCGCCGCGGCAATTTAGTCGTTGATGTCGTGGTTGAAGGTTTTGACCTGACCTTGCGGCAATGCAAACAGTTTCCGCAAAACAAGCCACGCAATCAGTGACATCACTGCGAAGATCAACGCCAACACATTCAAAGACAGAGCCATACCGGATACGGCAAGGATAAGGCCCGTGACTGCGGCCCCGATTGCAAAGCCCAGAAAAATGAACCCTGGCAGGACAATCTCAAGGATACCCAGCGCCAATGCGGCGGCGAGCCAGATCCACCAGGTCAACCAGAAGGGGTCTGCCATCATTTTCCTCCTTTTAACATCTTGAATGCGTCACCAAAGGCTTCCAGTGCGTTGGCAGGCACAACAATAGTTTGCTTGCCAGTACCGTTTCCAAGCGCATTCAGAGCTTCAACCTGCTTCAAGGCAACCTGATACTGGGCCGCTTCAATGCCGTTATCCTGAATGGCCTTGGCGACCACACCTGTGGCATAAGCTTCGGCTTCGGCCTGAATGCGCCGCGCCTTGGCGGTTTGTTCCGCCGCATAAAGCTCGGCGTCGGCATGCAGCTCGACTGCGCGCTTTTTGCCCTCGGCTTCTGTCACCTGCGCACGACGGGCGCGTTCGGCGTTCAGCTGTTGCAGCATGGCGTCACGGGTGGCCTGATCCAGATTTACGTCCAGAATCTCGGCGCGGGTGACTTCGATGCCCCAGTCATCGACAGCGGTTTCAACGCTTTCCTGAATACGCGTGATCAGTTGGGACCGGTTCGACTGGACCTCATCCAAATCCATTTTACCGATCTCGGCGCGAACGATCCCGGCGACAGTGGTAGCAATCGCGCCATCAACGTCGCGGATTCGGTAGACCGTCTTTTCAGGTTCGAGAATACGGTAGAAGACCGATGTATCGATCTGCACCAAAACGTTGTCCTTGGTGATTGCGTCCTGCGTCGCGTTTGGCAGTTGGCGTTCCAGGATCGAGATCTTGTGGCGCGCAATGTCCAGCAGCGGAACGATAAAGTTGATGCCGGGGCCAAGCACGGAATGCAGGCGCCCAAACCGTTCTACCACGTATTTTTCGGACTGAGGTACAATCTTGATGCCCTTGAAAATGATAACAATTACCAGCACCGCGGCCAGCAGGTAAATGATGTTTGACGAAAGCAATCCGATGATTTGGTCTTCGGTCATACTGTCCTCTTGTTTTTGTGTACTATAGTATACATGTGGCGATTGAGTCGCTCGATTTCAACTCTGGTATGAGGGGAAAGCAGTCCCATGCAAATGCCTCGATAATGAAACGCTGTATCGAAAAATCGTGCTGTGACCGCTTTGCATCCCTAATTGTTTGCGGTATCGGGCGGGGATGAAACTGATAATCGATACAGATCCTGGCATCGATGATGCCATGGCAATCGCCTATGCCGCTGCAGCACCCGAGATCGAGCTGATCGGCCTGACCACGGTGTTTGGAAACACGCGTGTACATCAATCCAGCCGCAATGCCCGGTTCCTGCTTGATAAACTGGGTCTGGATCTGCCTGTCGCGGAAGGGGCTGCCGTTGCATTGGGTGCCGATACACATTCGCCATCCGAACATGTGCATGGTCCCGAAGGATTCGGTGACCTGACTGACATTCCCGAGATTGGAAGTAACCACGCCCTGTCAGCTGCTGAATTTCTGGTCGACATGGCACGAACCCACAAGAAAGAGCTGGTGGTTTGCGCCGTGGGCCCTCTAACCAACATCGCCAACGCCATTCGTCTGGATCCGGAATTCGCCGACAATCTGGGGCGTTTGGTTATAATGGGCGGGGCGGTGTACTGCCCGGGTAATATTACAGTACATGCTGAGGCCAACATCTATCATGATGCGATTGCCGCTGAAGAGGTCTTTGCCACGCCGCCGGAAACCGTTCTTGTCGGTTTGGATGTCACGCTGAAAACGCTCTACGAGACTGCGGATTTCGAAAGCCTGGCAATGCGATCACCTGATATGGGGTCCTTTCTGCGCGATATCTCTCGCTTTTACCTGAAGTTCTACAAGGACGTCGGTGGTCTGGAAGGCTGCGGCCTGCACGATTCGACGGCTGTGATCGCTTGTTCTCATGGTGCCATGTTTGACATGGTCGAAACGGGTCTGCGGGTTGTCACCGAAGGCGACCAGAAGGGGGCAACGCGACCTGATCCGGAACGTCCCGTAGTTCGGGTCTGCCGCGACGTGGACGGGGCAGGGGTTGTTCAACTGTTTACAGACCGTGTTGCCTCGCTACCCTGACGGGTTGCAAAGACCAAACGGATCGGGCAAAGCCTGCCCGGTTCGGCGACCCGAGGGATGACATGACCCAACAGTTTTCTTTTGATCTGAAGGCAACAGACGGCAAAGCCAGGACCGGAGTGATCAGCACACCGCGCGGCGACGTGCGAACGCCTGCCTTTATGCCGGTTGGCACTGCGGCAACGGTCAAGGCGATGATGCCGGAAAGCGTTCGCGCGACGGGGGCAGACATCCTGCTGGGGAACACTTATCACCTGATGCTGCGCCCGACCGCTGAGCGTATTGATCGACTGGGTGGACTCCACAAGTTCATGAACTGGGATCGGCCCATTCTGACAGATTCCGGCGGATTTCAGGTCATGTCGCTGGCCGGTTTGCGCAAGCTGACTGAAAAGGGCGTGACCTTCAAATCCCACATCGACGGGTCAAAGCACGAATTGACGCCGGAACGATCCATGGAGATCCAGCGCCTGTTGGGCTCGGACATTGTCATGTGTTTCGATGAATGCCCTGCGCTGCCAGCGGATCGTGACCGCATTGCCGAGTCGATGCGCCTGTCGATGCGTTGGGCGGAACGGTCGCGCGATGCGTTTGGCGATCGTCCGGGGCATGCGCTTTTTGGCATTATGCAAGGTGGGTTGGAAAAAGACCTGCGCGAAGAAAGCGCCGAGGCGTTGAAATCTATCGGTTTCGAAGGCTACGCAGTTGGTGGCCTGGCGGTCGGCGAAGGGCAAGAGGCCATGTTCTCTTGCCTCGATTATGCCCCCGATTTCCTGCCATCGGACAAGCCGCGCTATCTGATGGGCGTCGGCAAGCCCGACGATATCGTCGGTGCTGTTGCCCGCGGGATCGACATGATGGACTGCGTGTTGCCCTCGCGGTCTGGGCGTACAGGGCAGGTTTTCACCCGCTACGGCGTGGTGAACATCAAGAATGCCCGTCACGCAGACGATCCGCGGCCGCTGGACGAACACTGCACTTGCCCGGCTTGTTCGAATTATTCCCGCGCCTACCTGCACCACGTGTTCCGCGCGAATGAGATGATCTCTGGCATGTTGCTGACATGGCATAACCTGCATTATTTTCAGGAGATCATGGCCGGCATGCGCGACGCGATTGCGGATGGTGCGTTCGAAGCCTGGCAGGCCGATTTCCACGCGCAACGCGCGCAGGGGGATATCGAACCGCTGTGATATTTTGCCCTCTCCAGGAAGAAATCTGCCAGTTCTGCGCAGCCGGGCTGTTTTCTGGCGACTGATCGCGCAAGACCGGGGCGTATCCTACTATTTTGGTGGATATGTTCCCGGCACGCCTTGCAGTCCGCCAAACCTCGGTTCATTCTGATTGGTGATACATGGCGGTAAGGTTGAAAATGGGCGATGAGGCCCCACCTTTATCGTCCAAGACAGGAGACGGACAAATGTTGCCTCGATGAGGGACAAGTTCCGTCTTGCCAACGATAAGGATAGAGCATGCAAGAGCCTCTGAATTCCTCCTACCCCGTCCTGCCGCTGCGCGATATTGTGGTGTTCCCACATATGATCGTGCCGCTTTTCGTAGGCCGTGACAAATCGGTCCGCGCGCTGGAAGAGGTGATGCAGGATGACAAGCAAATTCTGTTGTCCAGCCAGATCGATCCCGGCGTTGACGATCCGGATGAAGAAGGCATCTACCGCACCGGCGTTTTGGCCAATGTGCTGCAACTTCTGAAGCTGCCCGATGGCACGGTGAAAGTGCTGGTCGAGGGGCAGGCGCGCGTTCAGATCACCGAGTTTCTGGAAAACGAAGAGTTTTTCGAAGCCCGCGCGGAATACCTGACCGAAATTCCCGGCGACGTCACCACGACCGAAGCGCTGTTGCGCACTGTCGCGGATGAGTTCGAGCGTTACGCCAAAGTGCGCAAGAACATCCCCGAAGAGGCACTGACCGCAGTAGGCGATACCACCGAGCCTGCGAAGCTGGCCGACCTTGTGTCCGGGCATCTGGGCATAGAAGTCGAACAAAAGCAGGAGCTTCTGGAAACCCTCAGCGTCAGCGAGCGGCTTGAGAAGGTCTATGGCCTGATGCAGGGCGAGATGTCTGTTCTGCAGGTCGAGAAGAAGATCAAGACCCGCGTCAAATCCCAGATGGAGAAGACGCAGCGTGAATATTATCTGAATGAGCAGATGAAGGCCATTCAGAAGGAACTTGGCGATGGTGAGGACGGCAGCAACGAAGTTGCTGAACTGGAAGCCAAAATCGCCGAGACCAAGCTGTCGAAAGAAGCGCGGGAAAAGGCCGAGGGTGAGCTTAAGAAGCTCAAGAACATGTCGCCCATGTCGGCCGAAGCCACAGTTGTGCGCAACTATCTGGATTGGATTCTTGCTCTGCCTTGGGGCACCAAGTCCCGTGTCAAAAAGGATCTGGGCCGCGCGCAGGAGATTCTGGACGCCGACCATTATGGGCTTGAGAAGGTCAAGGAACGGATCGTTGAATACCTTGCGGTTCAACAGCGCTCGAAAAAGCTGAAAGGGCCGATTCTGTGCCTTGTCGGTCCTCCGGGCGTGGGTAAGACTTCGCTGGGTAAGTCGGTTGCGAAGGCAACCGGGCGCGAGTTCATTCGCATCTCATTGGGTGGTGTTCGCGACGAATCCGAGATCCGGGGCCATCGTCGGACTTATATTGGCTCGATGCCCGGCAAGATCATTCAGGCGTTGAAGAAAGCGAAGACCACGAACCCGCTGATTTTGTTGGATGAAATCGACAAGATGGGACAGGATTTTCGGGGTGACCCTGCATCAGCGATGCTTGAGGTGCTGGACCCCGAACAGAACAACACGTTCATGGACCATTATCTTGAGGTTGAATATGACCTGTCCAACGTGATGTTTCTGACCACGTCGAACAGCTACAACATGCCCGGGCCCCTGCTTGACCGGATGGAGATCATCCCGTTGGCCGGTTACACCGAGGACGAAAAGCGTGAGATCGCCAAGCAGCACCTGATCAGCAAACAGGTCAAGAACCATGGTTTGAAAGCCAAGGAATTCGAACTGACCGATGAGGCGCTGCAAAAGATCATCCGCACCTATACCCGTGAGGCGGGCGTACGGAACCTTGAACGTGAAATCGCCAAGGTTGCGCGCAAGTCGCTGACCAAGATCATCAAGAAGGACGCGGAAACCGTTAAGGTCACACCCGAAAACCTGCAAGATTTCCTGGGTGTGCCGAAATTCCGTTATGGCCTGGCCGAGCAGGACGATCAGGTTGGTGTTGTCACCGGTCTTGCCTGGACGTCAGTGGGTGGCGACCTGTTGCATATCGAAGCGTTGAAACTGCCCGGCAAAGGGCGGATGAAGACGACCGGTAAGCTGGGCGATGTGATGAAGGAATCCATCGACGCCGCTTCGTCCTATGTGCGTTCGATTTCACCTCAGATCGGGGTAAAGCCGCCGCAGTTTGACAAGATCGACATTCACGTTCACGTGCCGGATGGCGCGACACCCAAGGATGGCCCATCGGCTGGTCTGGCCATGGTCACGTCGATTGTCTCGGTTCTGACCGGTATTCCGGTTCGGAAAGACATTGCTATGACCGGCGAAGTCTCACTGCGCGGGAATGCGATGCCGATTGGTGGTTTGAAAGAAAAACTGCTGGCCGCGTTGCGTGGTGGGATAAAGACCGTTTTGATCCCGGAAGAGAATGAAAAGGATCTGGCGGATATCCCGGACAACGTCAAAGAAGGGCTGAAGATCATCCCGGTCAAACATGTCTCGGAAGTTCTGGAACATGCTTTGGTGCGTAAACCGGAACCGATCGAATGGGACGAAGCCGCGGAAGAGGCCGCAGCAGCGGCTGCCGCGTCGCCCGGTAATACCGGACCTTCCGCGACCGCGCATTAAGTCTTTGGTGGGTCAACAAAAGGCGAAGCAATAGCTTCGCCTTTTTTGTTGAGGGATGTAGTGAAGACCGCACCATGCAGCGCCAAGACGCTGCATGAAACCAGCGTTTCATTTTGGGCATCGGTGTGCTCTGGAAAATGGTGGGTGATAACGGATTTGAACCGCTGACATCTTCGATGTGAACGAAGCGCTCTACCACTGAGCTAATCACCCATGGGACGGGGTGATATCTTTCCCGAAGGTTGGCTGCAAGGGAAATAGAACCTGCGGCATCCGCAAAAAATCGCGCCGTATACAAAATTCTGGAATCTGACAAAAAACTTGAAAACGCCGCTTGACGCTGCCCGAGCGTAGCCATAATACACCCAAACGTTCAGCAATGAACATGCAGCGGGCGGTTGTAGCTCAGTTGGTTAGAGTACCGGCCTGTCACGCCGGGGGTCGCGGGTTCGAGCCCCGTCAACCGCGCCATCGCTGCCATCCTTGGTCCAGGCAAAAGGCCACGAAAATAGATGCGCGGTTGTAGCTCAGTTGGTTAGAGTACCGGCCTGTCACGCCGGGGGTCGCGGGTTCGAGCCCCGTCAACCGCGCCATTTTCCTCCTCAATCAGATCAACGGTTGCGCCTTTACGGGCACCTTTTCCAATCCATTGATCATTGCAGGTTCTAATCGGCGAAATTTCGACTGTTCACTAAATGTTCTAACTTTTCTGTTGGAGTCTTGGTCTGGCTCGCCTATCTCTTAACCACTTGTTTGTTGGGGGCCGCATATGGCTGAGCTGAAGAATATCGAGGTGCGCGGCGCGCGCGAACATAACCTCAAAGGTATAGACGTTGATATCCCTCGGGATCAGTTGGTGGTCATCACCGGACTGTCGGGTTCGGGGAAGTCCTCATTGGCGTTTGACACCATCTATGCCGAAGGCCAGCGCCGGTACGTCGAAAGCCTTTCGGCCTATGCCCGGCAGTTCCTGGATATGATGGAAAAGCCAGATGTCGACCATATCAGCGGCCTGTCTCCGGCAATTTCGATTGAACAAAAGACGACGTCCAAGAACCCGCGTTCAACTGTGGGCACGGTAACCGAAATCTATGACTATCTGCGTCTGCTGTTTGCCCGCGCCGGAACGCCCTACAGCCCAGCCACCGGGCAACCGATTGAGGCGCAGCAGGTGCAGGACATGGTCGACCGGATCATGGCAATGGAAGACGGCACGCGCGGTTATCTTCTGGCCCCCATCGTGCGCGATCGGAAGGGTGAGTACAAAAAAGAATTTCTGGAGCTGCGCAAACAGGGTTTCCAGCGCGTCAAGGTGGACGGAGAGTTCTACGAACTGGATCAACCGCCTGTATTGGATAAGAAATTCCGTCACGATATCGATGTGGTTGTTGATCGACTGGTTGTGCGGGAAGGTATGGAAACGCGCCTGGCCGACAGCCTGCGCACCGCTCTGGATCTGGCGGACGGGATTGCCATATTGGAAACTGCCCCGCGTGTGGGTGATCCGGAACGCATCACATTCAGCGAGAATTTTGCCTGCCCGGTCAGCGGTTTCACCATTCCCGAAATCGAACCACGCCTGTTTTCGTTCAACGCGCCCTTCGGTGCCTGCCCGGATTGTGACGGTCTTGGAGTTGAGTTGTTTTTCGATGAACGCCTGGTGGTGCCGGACCAGACGCTGAAACTCTACGATGGTGCTTTGGCCCCATGGCGCAAGGGTAAATCCCCTTATTTCCTACAAACCATCGAGGCCATTGCGCGCCATTACGAGTTTGACAAGAACACGCCCTGGAAAGACCTGCCTTATAATGTGCAGGAGGTCTTTCTGCGTGGGTCCGGGGATGATGAAATTCAGTTCCGGTACGATGAAGGTGGGCGCGTCTATCAGGTGACCCGCAGTTTTGAAGGCGTGATCCCGAATATGGAACGCCGGTACCGCGAAACCGACAGCGCATGGATTCGTGAGGAATTTGAACGATATCAAAACAATCGTCCCTGCGGCGCCTGCGAAGGTTACAGGCTTCGGGCCGAAGCGCTGGCGGTAAAGATCGCCGGGCTGCATGTGGGGCAGGTGGTGCAGATGTCGATCCGTGAGGCTTTGGCGTGGATCGAAGACGCGCCCAACCACCTGAGCGCCCAGAAAAACGAAATTGCCCGCGCCATTCTCAAGGAGATTCGCGAGCGACTCGGTTTCCTGAATAACGTTGGTTTGGAATATCTTACGCTGTCCCGTTCAAGCGGAACACTGTCAGGTGGCGAGAGCCAGCGTATTCGTCTGGCCAGTCAGATCGGCTCGGGGCTGACCGGGGTTCTCTATGTTTTGGATGAGCCTTCGATCGGGCTGCATCAGCGAGACAATGACCGGCTTCTGGGTACGCTCAAGAACCTGAGGGATCAGGGCAATACGGTGATCGTTGTAGAACATGACGAGGAAGCCATCCGTGAAGCTGACTATGTTTTCGATATCGGTCCGGGAGCAGGTGTACATGGCGGGCAGGTGGTCAGTCATGGAACGCCTGCGCAAATCGCGGCGGATGCGGCCTCCATTACCGGGCAGTACCTTGCAGGAACGCGTGAAATCGCAGTTCCGGTACAGCGCCGTAAAGGCAAGAAGCAGAAAGTCACGGTGGTCAAGGCCACAGGCAACAACCTGAAGAATGTCACAGCCGAATTCCCCTTGGGCAAATTCGTTTGTGTCACCGGAGTGTCTGGCGGGGGTAAATCCACCCTCACCATCGAGACATTGTTCAAAACCGCGTCAATGCGGCTGAACGGAGCACGTCAGACACCAGCACCCTGTGAAACCATCAAGGGGCTGGAACACCTCGATAAGGTCATCGACATCGACCAGCGACCCATTGGGCGAACGCCGCGTTCAAACCCGGCGACTTATACTGGCGCCTTCACCCCGATCCGAGATTGGTTTGCCGGTCTGCCCGAGGCTAAGGCACGCGGATACAAACCGGGTCGCTTCAGCTTTAACGTCAAAGGCGGGCGGTGCGAGGCATGTCAGGGTGACGGTGTCATCAAGATCGAGATGCACTTTCTGCCGGATGTCTACGTGACTTGCGAAACCTGCAAAGGCGCGCGGTATAACCGCGAGACGCTTGAGATCAAGTTCAAGGGCAAATCCATCGCGGATGTGCTTGATATGACAGTGGAAGATGCGCAGGAGTTCTTCAAGGCCGTGCCGTCAATCCGGGACAAGATGGACGCCCTTGCTCGTGTGGGTCTTGGCTATATCAAGGTGGGTCAACAAGCCACAACGTTGTCAGGTGGCGAGGCGCAGCGGGTAAAGCTGTCTAAGGAACTGTCGAAGCGTTCAACCGGGCGAACGCTCTATATTCTCGACGAACCGACAACAGGTCTGCATTTCGAAGATGTGCGCAAGCTGTTGGAAGTGCTGCACGAACTTGTCGATCAGGGCAATACTGTGGTGGTGATTGAACATAATCTGGATGTGGTCAAAACTGCGGATCATATCATCGACATTGGACCTGAAGGTGGTGATGGCGGTGGCGAAATCGTCGCCACCGGAACACCAGAAGACATAGCCGATGTTGAACGCAGCCACACCGGGCGATACCTGAAGCCGATGCTGAAAGGGGCGCGCGTCGCGGCAGAATAAGTGCCTAGACGCGGCCTCAGTTCAGGATATCTGCGATCGCGCCGATCAGGTTCAGGACTTTGCGTGTCTCGGGGTCGACCCGGTACACGTAATCACCCGCACGGACATATGAGTAGTTTCGGTTCAACCCATAGCGATAGGGGTCATTGATCCAACGGTAGTCGTTGGTAATGAAGTCACCATCGCGATAGATTTTCTTTGCCTGACCAGGCGGCACGCAGGGAACGGATTTCTTGGCCAGGCCCGGAGGGCAATGCCCGGCCTTGTTCTTTGCAACCGCGGCAACCGGGGAAAGGGCCAAAGCCGCCAGAGTTGCCGTCGTCACCAAAAATCTCGTCATGTCGCCGTCCTTTGCGATTTGGCCAGCCGGGCCTTTTGTTCATGACTGCCTAGATGGTCGCTTGCCCAACATCTGTCAAATCGTTGGGCAAGATGCCGCCAGTTGTCTTAGTCACGCCCGCGCTTTTCGAACCGTGGCAGCATGGCACTGAAATCGCGTCCCTTGCCATCTTCGTTCTCGACAAATTGCTCATAAAGCGCGGTGGCCACCTGACCCATCGGTGTATCTGCATCTGCACTCTCTGCCGCCTGCTGGCTGAGGCGCAGGTCCTTCAGCATCAGCTCAGCCGCGAATCCGGGGGCGTACCCATTGTCCGCCGGGCTTTGCGGACCGACACCGGGGGCAGGGCAATAGGCGTTCATCGTCCAACTGTATCCGGACGACGTACTTACCACGTCAAACATCTTCTGCCGGTCCAGACCAAGCTTGTCGGCTAGGGCGAAGGCTTCACAGGTTGCGATCATGGTGACACCAAGGATCATGTTATTGCAGATTTTGGCGGCCTGGCCGGCACCGGCCTCACCACAGTGAACAGCTTTCTGCCCCATGATGTCGAACAGGGGGGATGCCTTGGCAAACGCGGCCTCTGATCCGCCAGCCATGAAGGTCAGCGTGCCAGCTGCAGCACCACCGATGCCGCCTGAAACCGGCGCGTCTACGGACAACAGTCCGGCGTTGATGGCCTGATCCGCAACTGCCCGCGCGCTTTCCACGTCAACCGTCGAGCAATCGATTAACACGGCACCTTGTGCCATTGCGGGAATGATTTGATCGGCAACGGCCCTCAGAATCGCACCGTTTGGCAGCATCGTGATGACAGCATCGGCCGCTGCGACGGCTTCCGAAGCGGTTTCGGCCGGAGTAACCCCGTCAACCGTCACGCCCGCTGTGTCAAAGCCAAGTACCTTATGACCGGCTTTTGCCAGATTGGCCGCCATTGGCGCGCCCATGTTTCCCAGTCCGATGAAACCGATTTGCATCTCTTAATCCTCTTCGAAAGTCAGGGCGTCCGCACCCAGGGGCTGAAGCATTTTCGACACGGCAACCAGAGGGACGTTCATGTCAGGAAACTGCCAGTTCGGATTGCGATCCTTGTCGATGATCTGCGCGCGGATACCTTCCAGAAAATCTCCATGCTCCATCGCGCGGTAGGTAAAACGATACTCCATCTCCAGAGCTCGGCGTATGGTCAGAGAAGGGGTGCGCAGGCGGTGAAGAATCTCGATCGTGCAGGTCACGGAAAGCGGTGCGTTCTTCCTCAGCATGCCCAGAGTTTTCGCCGAAAACTCACTGTCGTCTCTGTGCAGACTGTTCAGAACGTCGCCAAGGGTTTCACCGGAAAAATGCTGATCGATTTGGGCCTGCATGTTCACCAATTCACCATCAGTCGGTGTATCGGCGTGGTCAGCCAATAGTTCAGCGTTTCCAGAGGCTTCGAGCAACTCGATCAGATCGGACCATTGCGATTGCGGGATGAAAAGATCGGCAAACCCTGCAAAGATCGCATCCGCAGGCCCCATCCGATAGCCCGTTGTCCCTAGAAACTCACCCGCGCGTCCGGGTGCAAGGGCCAGCATCAACGAGCCGCCGACATCCGGCACCAGTCCGATGGAGCATTCTGGCATGGCAATCTTTGCGCTTTCTCCCACAACGCGATGGCTGCCATGGCATCCGATGCCAACACCGCCGCCCATCGCGAACCCCTGAAGAAAGCTGATGACCGGTTTGGGATATTCGAATATCAGGGCATTCAGACGGTATTCGTCACGCCAGAATTTCTGACCGTAAGAAAAATCGCCCTTGGTGCCGGTTTCATAAAGTTCAGCAATATCACCGCCCGAGCAGAAGGCTTTTTCCCCTTCGGCGTCCAGGATGATCAGGTCGATCTCATCGTCCTCGCGCCAGTTGCGCAGAGCTGTGTCGATGGCCATGCACATGTCATAGGTCATCGCGTTCAGCGCATGAGGACGGGTCAGGGTGATACGCCCGGCACGGCCTGTGGTGCGGATATCGATATCTGACATGGATGCCTCAGCGATTGGCAAGCAACTGGCGCGATACGATCACACGCATGATCTCGTTCGTGCCTTCCAATATCTGGTGCACACGAAGATCACGCACAAGCTTTTCGATGCCGTAATCAGCAAGGTAGCCATAACCACCATGCAATTGCAGGCACTGATCCACCACTTTCGATCCGGTCTCAGTGACGAATTTCTTGGCCATGGCGCAGAACTTCGTGGCATCGGGTGCGCCCTGATCCAGCTTCCAGGCTGCCTGCCGAAGGAACGTGCGCGCGGCCTGCAATTCGATCTCCATATCCGCCAGACGGAACTGAAGGGCCTGAAACTGGTCGATGGATTGGCCAAAAGCCTTACGTTCAGACATGTATTGCAGCGTCATGTCCAGCCCCGCCTGAGCGGCCCCAAGGGAACAGGCAGAAATGTTAAGCCGACCGCCATCCAGCCCCATCATCGCATATTTGAACCCGTCACCTTCCGTGCCCACAAGGTTTCCGGCCGGTATCTTGCAATCGTCGAACTGAACTTGCGCGGTGGGTTGGCTTTTCCAGCCCATCTTCTGCTCGAGCGCGCCGAAGCTGAGTCCGGGCGTGCCGTCTTCAACGTAAACGGTCGATATCCCTTTGGGTCCATCCTGACCGGTACGCACCATGCAGACGTAAGCGTCGGAATATCCGCCGCCTGAAATGAAGGCTTTTGTTCCGTTCAGCGTATAGCCTTCATTGGTTCGTTCAGCACGTGTCTTCAGCGCCGCCGCATCCGATCCAGAACCGGGCTCGGTCAGGCAATAACTCAGCACAGTTTTCAAGCTCAGAACATCGGGCATGATGCGCGCCTTGAGGTCATCGTCGGCAAAATTGTCGAGCATCTTGGCGCACATGTTATGGATTGACAGGAACGCTGCAACCGACGGGCAGGCCATCGATAAGGCCTCAAAAACCAGGGTTGCATCCAGACGGGTCAGGTTTGACCCACCGCTAGCCTCTGACACGTAAAGGGCACCAAAGCCAAGCTCTCCGATTTGGGGCCACAAGGTTTTGGGGATCGTTCCATCAGACTCCCATTGCCGGGCAAAAGGGGCGATATGTTCCTGCCCAAAGGCATGTGCCATATCGAAAATGGCTGTTTGTTCCTCGCTGAGTGCGAAATCCATGGCGCTCCCTCCCATCGGCAATGAATTGAACGGTTGTTTATTTCTGAATTCTTACAGAAATTTTGCAGGTTCAACAATGGCTCTGGGCAGGGGACTGTCGTCGCCAGTGCCTAAAGATCCGCGTGGAACTCTTCGATCAGGTGGCGCACGACGGCCTTGCCGGGATCTTCCCCTCGTGCGGCAGCCTCGGCGTGAACGCGGCGCTGGCGTGTGGCCGAGGTGCCGTTTTCGGCAATCTGCCGCAGGCGGGCAAGTTCCGACATTGTGCCCAGTGCCTCGGCATCTTCGGCCAGCAATCCCATCAGATCACCGATCAAATCGGACATGGGTTTGATCGAGCGATCGCCGAAGTCGATCAATCCTTCGCCCACACCATATCGCTGCGCGCGCCAGCGGTTTTCACCAATAAGAAAGCGATCATATTGCCGCCAGCGCAAGTTGCGATCTTTCAAGCGGCACAGCATTCTGGTCAACGCCTGAATAAGGGCGGCAAGTGAAAGCGTGTGCTCCAACCTTGGCTGGACATCCATAATCCGCGTTTCAAGCGTTGGAAAGCGATGCGAGGGGCGCAGGTCCCACCAGATCTTAGTGGTATCTTCAATGACCCCCAGTTCAATCAAAATACCTGTCGTGCGTTCATATTCGCCCCAGCTTGCAAAGACCGGCGGCAGACCAGTGCGCGGCAAATTGTCAAAGACAGTCAGGCGGTACGAAGACAGGCCCGTATCCTCGCCATTCCAGAAAGGCGAGGACGTGGACAACGCCAGAAGATGCGGCAGGAAGTAAGACAATTGCGGCATCAGATCAGAACGCAATGCTTGGCTTTCAACCCCGACATGAACATGCATTCCGCAGATCAGCATCCGGCGGGCCACGCCCCCCAGCGCATGTTGCAGCGCATCATAGCGTTCTTTGCGGGTGTGATGCTGATCCTTCCAGTTTGCGAAAGGGTGGCACGACACGGCTATTGGCGACAGATTATAATCCGCTGCCCGTTCTGATACACAGGACCGCAGGCGTTTCAGGTCCTCGCGCGCCGAAGCGACGGTTGCATGCGGGCGGGTGCCGACTTCAATCTGGCATTGCAGGAATTCGGGGCTGACCTGACCTTCGAAATCATTCTGACAGGCTTCCATCAGCGCTTCGGGGGCTTCGGACAATTGGAGGCTGTCGCGGTCTACAAGAAGGTATTCTTCTTCGATCCCGATCGTGAATTCCTGCTGCATGGCGGCCCTCGCGGTAGTTATTTCGATCAGTGAATACGGAAATTTTCTTTTTGCCAAGGGTTTGCCCGGCTTGTCCTTGCAGAGGAACGACTAGCAAAGGTAAGGAACATCGCAGCAAAGACTACGGAGCCAGCGACTTGAAACCCAGAAAATTCCCGCAGATCAACGCCGCCCTGGATGAGCTGGGTGTGAAACTGGTCGACAAGGTCACCGAACAGGATGAGCGCACACGGTTGGAAGCTTTTGAGGCTGCCGGAGGTCTGACGCGCCCCGTCTATGCTTTGTCCCCGGGGATGGATGGGTTTGATATTTCGCAGCTGGCCAGTGAATACGCCATGCACAAGAATGCGCTAGAGGCGCTGAAGGATCCAGAGCGCAATCAGACTGGCTATCGTACCGGAAACGGCTATTACGACAGCCCGGACGCGGATGCCTTGTATCTGATGATCCGCCGCTTTCAGCCCCGGCGGGTGATCGAGGTTGGATGCGGTAACTCGACCCGAGTAACCCGGCAGGCGGTCATCGATGG
The DNA here is from genome assembly GCF_056541545.1 of Ruegeria sp. AG7. Taxonomy (NCBI): domain Bacteria; kingdom Pseudomonadati; phylum Pseudomonadota; class Alphaproteobacteria; order Rhodobacterales; family Roseobacteraceae; genus Ruegeria; species Ruegeria sp. AG7. Next base: position 158,687 of record NZ_JBQFYP010000007.1, on the reverse strand, counting down.
CGGGTTTAACACCACAATTACGGCCATCGATCCGTATCCCCGCGCTGACATTGTCCATGTTGTTGATCGGTTCGAACAAAAACGGCTGGAGGAGGCCGACCCGGCGCTGTTTTCAGAGCTGGAAGCCGGCGACATCCTGTTTATTGATTCCAGCCACGTCGTGCGGATGAGCAACGACGTCGCTCATCTTTTTTGCCGCATCATTCCAACACTGAAGCCCGGAGTGGTGATCCATGTGCACGATGTTTTTCTGCCCTACGAATACCCCAAGCGGTTCTTCTATGATTGCCCAGGTTGGGGTGAGCAGTACATGCTGCACGCTTTGCTGCAATCTGGCGCGTATTCAATGCTTTGGCCGGGATATTACTTGCAACAGGATCGACCCGATGCTGTCGCCGATTTGCCCTTTTTGGCTGAAGGGCGCGCGCAAAGCATCTGGGTGCAGCTAAAAGAAAAATGATCTCAGACTGATCCGGCGTGACGAAAGCCACGTATCCCTTTCCATAACAAGCTGGAGAGGAGAAGACAGCCATGTTTCGTCGTACTTTTATGGGTGCCGCCGCCGCATTTGCATTTGCCATGCCGCTCAAAGCGCAGGCTGCAGATATCGTTGATACCGCTGTAGCAGCCGGATCGTTCAACACGTTGGTGGCCGCAGTTCAAGCCGCAGGTTTGGTAGATACCTTGAAAGGAAAAGGTCCATTCACCGTCTTTGCCCCGACAGACGAAGCCTTTGCCGCACTACCCGAAGGCACGGTGGAAACGTTGTTGTTGCCGGAGAACAAGGATCAACTCGTATCGATCCTGACATACCATGTAGTACCAGCCAAAGTGATGTCCGGCGACATTGCTGGCAAGCGCGCCAAGGTTCTGACTGTTCAGGGTGATCGGCTTAGCGTGAATGCCAAAAACGGCGTCAAAGTGAATGACGCCAAGGTCATACAGGCAGACATTGAAGCCAGCAATGGCGTGATCCACGTGGTCGACGCTGTTATCCTGCCGGAATGACGCTCTGTTCCTAAAGAGATCAAAGCCCCGGCGTATGACCGGGGCTTTTGCTTTTCTGAGCTGGTAGATTAGATCAAACGAACCTGTGTGCCGACCTTAACCAGCGGATACAGTTCTTCGACATGCTGGTTGTAAAGGCCGATACAGCCAGACGAACTCTGCCGGCCGATCTTGCGGGTGTCATGCGTGCCATGAACCAGGTAAGCGGGCCAGTCCAAATACATTGCACGGGTGCCCAGCGGGTTTCCGGGATCACCGCCATCGATCCGAATAGGTAGGCTGGGGTCACGCTCGCGCATCGAGGCAGTCGGTGTCCAGCTTGGAAACTCGGTCTTGCGCACAACTTTTGTGTAGCCGCGTTTTGTAAGCTCTTCGCTCATGGGTACAGAGCTGGGGTACAGCTTATAGGTGCCATCCGGCGCCCAATAGTGAACCGCGCGGCTGGTAATGTCGGCCAACAGGCAGCCTACGCCCAGCTCATCAAAATGGTCCTGCCAGTTTTGCTGCGAGAAGGACGACACATTGCGCCGTACCGGCAACTGTGTGCTGATCGCGTCTTCGGTTTGCGGGAAAGCATCAGTGCTTTGTGCCCGAACAAGGGCGGGGGTCGCCATCAGGGATGCAACGCCTAGCAGGGCGGAACGACGAGTTATTCGGGATTGGGACAAGGTTGCCTCCGGTAAGTTCACTGCTCGCTGTGTATTTGGCGGCAAGATATTTCCATTGGACGCAATTTTCCAGAGCGACGCACCTGAATTTCTTGTGAGCGTGGGGAATTTGAAAGCTGGTCGGCGGAAAGATGCGAAAACCCGGCCCTGAATGCGGCCGGGTTCCATGGTCGTGCAGGCTGAAATCAGTCCATGGCTTTGAAGTTGAACTCGCCACCTTCCTTGATGCCGGACGGCCAACGTGCGGTCACTGTTTTAGTGCGAGTGTAGAACTTGAAGCTGTCCGGGCCATGCTGGTTCAGATCACCAAACATGGATTTTTTCCAGCCACCAAAAGTGTGATAAGCCAGCGGAACGGGGATCGGAACGTTGATACCCACCATGCCGATATTGATCCGGCTCGCAAAGTCGCGCGCTGTGTCACCGTCGCGGGTAAAGATCGCTGTGCCGTTGCCGTATTCGTGGTCCATCGCCAGGCCAATCGCCTCTTCGTAGGAACCTGCTCGGACAGTCGACAGAACCGGGCCAAAGATCTCTTGTTTGTATATGTCCATGTTCGGAGTGACGTGGTCAAACAGGTGCGGGCCGACAAAGAAACCGTCCTCATAACCTTGCAGGCTGAAGTCGCGGTTATCGACAACCAGCTTTGCGCCTTGCTCGACACCCGAATTGATCAGGCCAAGGATACGTTCTTTCGCGGCGGCGGTTACAACAGGGCCCATGTCGACATCGTCACCAGCGGTGTAGGGGCCTACTTTCAGCTTTTCGACGCGTGGGATCAGCTTTTCGATCAGCTTGTCCGCGGTTTCTTCACCAACGGGAACCGCAACAGAGATTGCCATGCAGCGTTCGCCAGCTGCGCCAAACCCGGCACCGACCAGCGCGTCGGCGGCCTGATCCAGATCGGCGTCCGGCATGACGATCATGTGGTTCTTGGCACCACCAAAACACTGCGCGCGTTTGCCGTTTGCTGTGGCGCGGCTATAGATATACTGCGCGATCGGGGTAGACCCCACAAAGCTGACGCCCTGAATGATCTCGCTGTCGAGGATCGTATCAACGGCCTCTTTGTCGCCATTCACGACCTGAAACACGCCTTTGGGCAGACCGGCTTCGACAAACAGTTCGGCCAGCATCAGCGGAACCGAGGGGTCACGCTCGGAGGGTTTCAGAACAACGGCGTTACCGCAGGCCAGTGCAGGACCGACATGCCACAGTGGCATCATCGCAGGGAAGTTAAAGGGCATGATCGACCCCACGACACCTAGTGGTTGGCGCATGGAATACATGTCGATGCCGGGGCCTGCGCTGTCTGTAAACTCACCCTTCAGCATCTGCGGTGCACCGATGCAGTATTCGATCACTTCCAGACCACGCTGCAAGTCGCCCTTGGCATCGGGGATGGTCTTGCCGTGCTCGCGGCTTAGTGCCTCGGCCAGTTTGTCCATGTCGCGGTTCATCAGGCCGACCATTGCCATCATGACACGTGCACGTTTCTGAGGGTTGGTTGCGCCCCATTCCGGCTGGGCAGCGGCTGCGGCCTCAATCGCCGCCGTGGTTTCCGCAGCACTTGCCATCGGGCACTTGTATTGAACCTCGCCCGTTGCCGGGTTGTAGACGTTGTCGAAACGACCGGATGTACCGGCGACCATTTCGCCGTTCAGGAAATGGGTCAGATCTTGCATCAATAACTCCTCCGATAGATTTATGCGCACAATAGGCTTGCAGAAATCCCGCGAACAGAGGCAATGTCTCAAAAGAGTTTTGCAAAAATGCAAAAGGAAGCGGTGTGACTCCAAACTGGGACGATATGCGGATCTTTCTGGCCGTGGCGCGCGAGGAAAGTCTTTCCTCCGCTGGTCGTATCCTGAAAATCGACCCCGCCACCGTGGGGCGACGTGTTGCGCGATTGGAAACGACGCTGGATTCTGCGTTGTTCACCAAGTCGCAGCAGGGCTATGTCCTGACACCGGCAGGGCAGCGCCTGTTGGAGCATGGGTTGCATGCCGAAGAGGCGATGCGCGCAGCGGCCGGGGCCGTGGCAGGATCCACGAAATCACTCAGCGGGCAAATCCGGATCGGCGCGCCAGATGGCAGCGCAAATTACCTGTTGCCCCAGGTCTGCGCCAGGATCAGTGATTCAAACCCGGAACTGGATATTCAGATTCTGGCTCTGCCGAGGGTGATCAACCTGTCCCGTCGCGAGGCCGATATGGCCGTGACCGTCAGCGCGCCAACCGCAGGGCAGCTTTTGGTCAAGAAAGTCAGTGACTACAAACTGCACATGGTCGCGACCGATGAATATTTGAAACGTCACGAACCAATCCACTCGGTCGCTGACCTCAAGGGGCACCGGTTGATCGGTTACATCCCTGACATGATCTTTGACCGCGAACTGGATTACCTGAACGATATTGGGGTTGACCGTGTCGCGCTTGCATCGAACTCGGTCTCGGTGCAATTGCGGCAGGTCAGTTTGGGAACAGGCGTTTGCGTGGCACATGACTTTACGTTGCCGTTCCATCCGGGGCTACGGAAAATCCTGACGGATCAAGTGAGTCTGACACGAAGTTTCTATCTGGTCCGGCATGAAGGAGATCAGCGCAATGAACGGCTGAACCGCTTTGCCGATGCCCTAACGCGCGGCATTCGCGAGGAAGTGCTTCGATTGGAAGCAGATGCCGGTGCTTGACAGGTCGCCACAATCGCGCAACGCTTTGGAATAAGTGTTATTATTCCGGAGGAATTCTTCATGTTGGTACAGGCTATCCTGACGTCCAAAGCGACAAACGGCGTTGTAACGGTGGCGCCAACGGCGACAGTTTCAGAAGCCTCGAAAATTCTTGCGGAAAAGCGGATCGGGACGGTTGTTATTTCGGACGATGGCGGAGAAACCGCTATTGGAATTCTGTCTGAACGCGACATCGTCCGCGAGCTTGCCGCCAGCGGTAGCGGCTGTCTCGACCAGCCTGTAAAATCCTACATGACGCAGGATCTGATCACGACGACGCGTCAGGCCTCAGTTCAGGATATCATGGCCCGCATGACAGAAGGGCGCTTTCGACATATGCCGGTTGTCGAAGACGGTAAACTGATCGGCATCGTCACACTTGGTGACGTGGTAAAGGCCCAATTGGCCGAACTGGCGATGGAAAAGGACGCCCTGGAAGGCATGATAATGGGGCACTAACAGCAAGGGGTGCCAAAGCAATCACTTGCACCTGCAGCAAAGTTGTGTTTGCTTGCGCAGAAATTTTGTTGCGCAGGAGGGCGCGATGCGGGTTGGTTTGTATCCGGGAACCTTTGACCCTATCACCATAGGGCACATCGATATCATTCGCCGGGCGGCTGCATTGGTGGATAAACTTGTCATTGGCGTCGCTATCAACCGGGACAAAGGCCCCTTGTTCTCGCTGGAAGAGCGCGTCGCGATGATCGAGGCCGAATGCGCCGAACTGACCGAACAAACCGGCACAGAAATCATCGCTCATCCCTTCGAAAACCTATTGATCGATTGCGCAAGGGATGTCGGTGCACAGATCATCGTGCGCGGTTTGCGCGCTGTCGCGGATTTCGAGTATGAATTCCAGATGGTTGGTATGAACCGCGCACTGGACGACTCGATCGAAACTGTCTTTTTGATGGCCGAAGCACGCCATCAGGCGATTGCTTCAAAACTGGTGAAAGAAATTGCCCGTTTGAACGGAGACGTGTCGAAATTCGTCACGCCCCGTGTCAATGCGGCACTGCGTGAGCGGTTAGGCTAGGGCACCCATAGCGGCGGCCGTATCCAGCATCCGGTTCGAAAATCCCCATTCGTTGTCATACCAGGCCAGCACGCGAACCAGCGTGCCGTCGGTGACTTTGGTTTCTGCCAGTGACACCGTCGAGCTGTGCGAGTCGTGGTTGAAATCGACCGAGACCAGAGGACGGCTTTCCGCGGCCAGAACACCGGGGATCTTTGCCGCGGCATCAATGAACAGTTGATTGACCTCATCTTCGGTCGTTGGGCGCGAAACCTCGGCAACCAGATCAACGACCGAAACGTTCGGGGTGGGTACCCGGATGGCCTGACCCGTCAATTTGCCCCTGAGTTGCGGCAGTACCAGCCCCACAGCGGCAGCTGCACCGGTTGTGGTGGGGATCATCGACAGGGCTGCGGCGCGCGACAGGTAGGGGTCTTTTCCAACCGTGTCATGCACAGGTTGGCTGGCGGTATAGGCGTGAACGGTGGTCATGTTGCCATGTTTGATGCCAAGACCAGCGTCCAGCGCTGCGGCAACCGGAGAAAGGCAATTTGTGGTGCAGGATGCGTTCGAAACGATCAGATCGTCGGCGGTCAGTTCGCTGTCGTTGACGCCAAAGACGATGGTTTTCACACCGCCGTCACCCCGTGCAGGGGCTGAGATCAGGACTTTCCGTGATCCGTTCTTGAAGTGACGTTCAGCTGCTTCGCGCGTGCGGAAAACCCCGGTGCATTCCAGAACAACGTCGATGTCAGACCAGGGCAAGTCTTCGGGATTACGCTCACTGCTCAGGCGGATCGGGCCGCGCCCCACATCCAGACCGTCGTCTGTAAGCGTGACAGGGTTGGGATAACGGCCATGAACACTGTCAAATTCGAACAGATGCGCGTTCATGTCGGGCTTGCCCAAGTCGTTGATCGCGACGATCTCAACGTCTGTACGTCCGCTTTCCATCACCGCGCGCAGAACCCCGCGCCCGATCCGTCCAAATCCGTTGATCGCTAGTTTCAGGGTCATGGTTCGCTCCGTACAAATATCTCAGCCATATGAGTTAGCGCTAACAATTACAGATCAAGCGAAATGTCAAGAAAAACCTCTGTCATCGCCAAAAAGCGAGCCAGTCCAGAAAGTCGTATAGCTTCTTACCGAGGAACAACATGTGCTCGGTTCCATACAAGGCTACGTCCAGCATCATGCCCCCAAGCAATAGGACGCCAAGCCAGATAGCGATTTGATTGTTCATGTCGGTTCCGAACGAAAATGCCCGCCCAGATAACCTGAGCGGGCACCAACGTACAAGCGAAGTCCGAAGGGTCAGTTAAGGCGGCCCATGGCGACGGCTACGTCTGCCATGCGAACCGAGAAACCCCACTCGTTGTCATACCAGGCCAGCACGCGCACCATGCGATCATCGACGACACGGGTCTGGTCGGGTGCGAAGATCGAGCTTTCTTCGGTGTGGTTGAAATCGGTTGATACCAGCGGTGCGGGCTCATATCCCAGAACGCGCTGCATCGGGCCCTTGGCTGCTTCTTCGACGATTGCGTTGATCTCGGCCACCGAGGTGTCACGCGACGCGCGGAAGGTCAGGTCAACCGCTGAAACGTTCGGGGTAGGGACCCGGATGGCAGACCCGTCCAGACGGCCTTTCAGGTTTGGAAGAACTTCACCCAATGCTTTGGCAGCACCGGTTGAGGTCGGGATCATCGACATTGCGGCAGCGCGGGCGCGATAGAGGTCGCTGTGGCGACGGTCCAGCGTGGGCTGGTCGCCGGTATAGGCGTGAATGGTGGTCATGATACCGTGTTCAATGCCGACGCCCTCGTCCAGCACCTTGGCCAGCGGGGCCAGGCAGTTGGTGGTGCAGGAGCCGTTCGACACCATGTTGTCGTTCGCGGTCAGGGTGTTGTGGTTCACACCAAAAACGATGGTTTTGTTCACGTTCTTGCCGGGGGCGGACAACAGCACCTTACCTGCACCGCGATCCAGATGTGTTTTGGCCTTGTTGCCGTCATTGAATTTACCGGTGCATTCCAGAACGACGTCACAGTCTTCCCAGTCCAGTTCATTCATATCGTAGGTGGAAAACATCTGCATCGGGCCACGGCCCAGATCCATTGTGTTGCCTTCGATCGAAACTTCGCGCGGGAACCGCCCGTGAACGCTGTCATATTTCAGCAGATGCGCAGAGGTTTCCAATGGGCCGGTTGCGTTGACTTTGATCACTTCGATGTCGTTACGCCCCGACGCGGCGATGTGCGACAGGGTGCAGCGGCCAATACGGCCAAAACCATTGATACCGACCTTGATGGTCATGTGACGTCTCCTGATGCGCTTGCGTTGAGGGCCATATAGCGGCGAAATGGGAATCTCAAAAGGGCAAAAACGGCATATTTTTAAGGTGTTAGCGCAAACCTGCGACGGTTGCGCTAACGCTTGCGCTAGCCGTTGGATCAGGTAGGGTCCAGATGCGGCAGCGAAAGGGAAAGGAAACGCAATGAGTGGTCTTTTGGCCTTGTTGGACGATGTGGCCGGGATCGCCAAGGTTGCGGCGACATCGGTGGATGATGTCGTGGCCGCGGCGGGCAAGGCAGGGGCCAAGACGGCCGGTGTGATCATTGACGACGCTGCGGTAACACCAAAATACGTTCAAGGCTTTGCCCCGGCGCGCGAATTGCCGATCATCTGGCGTATCGCGCGCGGTTCGGTTTTCAACAAAATCATACTCCTGTTGCCGGTAGCCTTGCTGCTGGCCAATTTCGCCCCGTGGCTGATCACCCCACTGTTGATGCTGGGTGGATCATATTTGTGTTTTGAAGGCGCCGAGAAGATTTTTCACGTTCTGTTTCCTCATGGAAGCCACGTGATAGAGGAAGACATGAAAAACCGGGATCCGGGCCATCTGGAAGAGCAGAAGGTCAAGGGCGCGATCAAAACTGATTTTATCCTCTCAGCCGAGATTATGACCATTGCACTGGCGGCGATCGAAGCGCCAAACCTTTGGATGCAAGCCGCAACTTTGGCCGTTGTGGGGATTGGCGTGACGGTGGCGGTTTATGGCTCGGTGGCGTTGATCGTGAAGATGGATGATGTTGGGCTTTATCTGGCGCAGAACGCGCCGACACCTATCGGTCGCGGTCTGGGCCGAGGGTTGGTCAAGGCAATGCCCGCGGTGATGAAAACACTGTCCATAGTAGGAACTGCGGCGATGCTGTGGGTGGGGGGCTCGATCGTCATCCACGGGATGGAGGTGTTGGGCTTTGGATGGTTGGGCCATCATATCCATGATTGGGCCTATGCCATTGGGCATACTGTGTCTGATCAATGGGTTGGCGCGGTTGAGTGGGTATCCAAGGCCACGATGGATGGCGTATTTGGTTTGGCTTGGGGATTGGTTTTGATCCCTGTTGCAACCCGGATCATAGCACCACTGTTAAGTAAGAATGCGAAACACTGAATTGACCCGTTACCGTCTGGGCACGACCATCGATGGCCCGCTTAATCGAAAAGTGGGCACCCGCGGATCAAACGGCAGATCCTCAATTATTTCTGCTTTGAGTGTTGCTGCCGACGAGGTCCCATTCGATGAATCCGAGCTGTACAGTTTCTTGCATTTTTGTGTTGATACCGCTTTCAGGGCGCAGTAGCGTAGCCGTTGGTTCGGGGGACGCTTTTACAACGCTTTAGTGGGTCAATCGGCTACTTATGTTCCGCTGTCTGGAACACTTCTTCGCCAGGCGTTGTCTTGCCTCGGCCTGCAAGCACCTGAGATAGTGGTGGTGCAAGGACGGTATGAGTTGCGATTGGACTACGCTCTAAAAGCCTATGAAGAACTTGCGCTTCGGGTAAAGGCTGAACCCAAATGAAAAGGGCGGCCAAGGCCGCCCTTTACTCGATCAGATGGGACTGATTTACAGCCCCAACAATTCCTTGACCTTGGCCACGGTTGCTTCGGCGGTGATGCCGAAATGCTTGTACAGTTCACCGGCAGGGGCCGAAGCACCAAAGCTGGACATGCCGATGAACCCGGCTTTGGCTTCGCGGCCACGTTCACCCAGCAACCAACGATCCCAACCACCAGCACGAACCGCAGCCTCGATACCAACGCGGACCGGACCTGCCGGAAGGACGCGCTTGCGGTAGGCTTCGTCCTGCTCTGCGAACAGTTCCATGCAGGGCATCGAGACGACGCGGGTGCCGATGCCCTCGGCTTCGAGCATCGCTTTGGCTTCCATGGCCAGCGACACTTCGGAACCGGTGGCAATCAGGATCGCCTGACGCTTACCTTCTGCTTCGGCCAGAACGTAAGCACCTTGTTCGGTCAGGTTCTTGGTCTTGTGCTCGGTACGTACCGTTGGAACACCTTGACGGGTCAGCGACAGGACCGAGGGGCTTTCCTTGAAGGTCAGCGCCAGTTCCCATGCCTCGGCCGTTTCAATGGTGTCAGCGGGGCGGAACACAAAAGTGTTGGGGGTTGCACGCGAGATCGCCAGATGTTCGACAGGCTGGTGGGTCGGGCCATCTTCGCCCAGACCGATCGAGTCATGGGTCATCACAAAGACACTGGGGATCTTCATCAGCGCGGCCAGACGCATGGACGGGCGGGCATAATCTGTGAAGGCCATGAACGTGCCACCATAGGGGCGGATACCACCATGCAGCGCCATGCCGTTCATCGCGGCCGCCATGCCGTGTTCACGGATACCGTAATGGATGTAGCGACCCTTGCGGTTATCCGGAAGGAATACACCCATATCGGCCGATTTGGTGTTGTTCGATCCGGTCAGGTCCGCCGAACCGCCAACGGTTTCGGTCATGATCGGGTTCACAACGTTCAGGACCTTCTCCGACGACGAACGGGTGGCCAGTTTTGGCTGGTCTTCGGACATCTGCTTTTTGAAGGCACGAATGGCGCTAGCCAGTCGCTTGGGGGCCTCGAACGCATAGGCGCGGGTGAACTCAGCCTGCTTACGCTCGGACAGTTGTGCGAAACGCGCTTCCCATTCCGCACGCTCGGCAGCGCCACGCGATCCGATGGCTTCCCATGCGGATTTGACGTTGGCAGGCACGTCAAATGCATCATGCGTCCAGTCATAGGCCTTCTTGGCAGCCTTCAGCTGATCCGGATCGGTCAGCGCACCGTGCCCCTTTGACGTGTCCTGAGCCGCGTGGCCCAAAGCGATGTGGGTTTCGCACGCGATCATGGTCGGCTTGTTCGACTTCTTCGCCTGAACGATGGCCGCGTCGATGGCCTTGGGGTCATGACCGTCGATTTCGATCACATGCCAGCCCGAGGCCGCAAAGCGACGAACCTGATCGGTGCGGTCGGCGATGTCGACGGTGCCGTCGATGGTGATGTTGTTGTTATCCCAGAAGACGATCAGCTTGCTCAGCTCGTGACGGCCGGCCAGCGTGATTGCCTCCTGGCTTACGCCTTCCATAAGGCATCCGTCGCCCGCGATGACATAGGTATAGTGGTCAACAACCTTCTTGCCATAATGTGCACGCTGGATTTCTTCGGCTATCGCAAAGCCCACGGCGTTCGAGATACCCTGACCCAGCGGGCCGGTCGTGGTCTCAACGCCAGCGACCAGGAAGTTCTCGGGGTGGCCTGCGGTTTTTGCGCCCAACTGGCGGAAATTCTTGATCTCCTCCAGCGTCACATCTGCATATCCCGTAAGGTACAGCAGCGAATAGACCAGCATCGAACCATGGCCGGCGGACAGGATGAAGCGGTCGCGATCCGGCCAGTTCGGGGCCGAGGCGTCAAACTTCAGATGCTTTTCGAACAGGACGGTGGCGACATCAGCCATGCCCATGGGCATACCGGAATGTCCGGAGTTTGCAGCGGCGACGGCATCAAGGGTCAATGTGCGGATGGCCGCAGCTTTGTCCCAGTGTTCGGGGTTGGCATTGCGCAGCGCAGTCAGGTCCACGGGCGTTGTTCCTTTGGATAAAAAGCAGATTGCGGGCTCAATACCACTCAGCACTCAAAGTGCAAGCAGAACCGGGGTTTATCCGCTTGGATTGCGTGAACTGCGTGGTCCAAGTGGTTGAAAGCAAACAGTGGGTATTTTCTGTCGCATTCCGTTAGACTGGCGGCAGGCGGGATTCGATTTTGATTCGGATCGCTTCGCAACAAAACGAACCTTGATAAAGAGGTGACAGGGGCATGAGCCAACTTGAGGAATTACAGCACCGCATTATTGCGGCGATGGACCGTATCGGAGCGGGTGTCGACGCATTGGGCGGCGCGTCCGTAGATGCCCGGCCGGATGACGGCCTCCAGGCAGCGCTTGAAGATGAAAAAGTTGCGAACGCGCAGCTTCAGGAACGTCTGAGAACCCTAAAGGAACAGCACGAACAGGAAGTGGATGGGCTGAGAGCCGATCTTGAGGAGTTGCGAAGCGCTCCGACCAATACAGCCGAAACAGACGCTCTGCGATCCGAGCTGGAAGAAGCCCGTGCGAAAATCGCGACGGTCGAAGCCGCGCGCGCTGAATTGGCCGAAGCCAAGGCCGCATTGGACAACAGCACCGAGCTGGAGGCGCTGAAAGCGGAAAACAGCCGTCTAAAGGACGAACTGTCAGATACAGTCCGCGTCGACGACCTGAGCGCCGAGCTTGAGATGCTGCGCGCTGAACGGACCAGTCACGGAGCTGCAATGTCGCGACTGGACGACGATCTGCAACGGATGCGCAAGGCAAACGAGCAGTTGCGCACTGCGATAGAGGAATTGCGCGCCGCCGCCGCCGAAGGTGTCGCAGATGCCGAGCTGCTGAACCGGGCCACCGTCGCGGAACTGGAAGCAACGCGCGCAGCACAGGCGTCAGACGCCGCCGAAGCGCAGGCAGTTCTTGCAAGGTTGGAACCTCTGCTGTCGCAGGCGAAACTTGTTGAAGGTGAGGTAGAGTGATGCCCGAAGTGACCATTCATATCGGCGGGCGCGGTTTTGACGTATCCTGCCGAGACGGGGAAGAGCCCTTTCTGCACGCTGCCGCCAAAGTGTTGGACGACGAGGCACAGGTGCTGTCCGATCAGATCGGTCGTATGCCCGAATCCCGCATGTTGCTGATGGCCGGCTTGATGCTGGCCGACAAGACTGCGGCAACAGAGGACAAGGTCAAATCGCTCGAAGGGAAACTGGCCGAAGCCGAAGCCGAGCTTCAGGCGCTGCGAAGCGCCCCGGCGCCCGAACCTGAGCGCATCGAAGTGGCTGTGGTTCCGCCATCTGTTACAGATACGCTGGCCGAACTGGCCGCACGAGCCGAAGCGCTGGCCGCAGTAGTTGAGGAGAAAAAGGCAAGATGAAGGTCCTGCGCAAATTCATCTGTGTTGCGGCGCTGGTCGTGCCCGCAACAACGGCACTGGCCGAAATCGATATTCTGTCTGTCACCTTCACCTGCGAAAACGGAATACCGCTGCCTGTCACCTATTTCAACGCACCGGATAGTACAGGGGCAGCGGCAACCTTGGTGGACAATTCTCTGGTTGTGATGCGTCAGGTCGAAAGCGGATCAGGTATCCGCTACGAGTCCTTTGGTGAAGGTGGAACCTACATCCTGCGCTCGAAAGGGTGGGACGCGTCGGTTAGCTATTTGGCGGCGGGCGCCGCCAATGAGCAGGAGATCTATCGGGGTTGTTCCAGCCGGTAGGCCGGATTACGCGTTTGCTTCGCGGATTTTGTCGGCTGCTTCCTTGTTGTAGCCGACATTGTTTTCGTCGAACAACGCATCCAGTTCACCCGACAGGGTCATCTCGGTGATGATATCGCAACCGCCAACAAACTCGCCTTTGACATAAAGCTGGGGCACAGTTGGCCAGTCGGAATAATCCTTGATCCCCTGACGCACTTCTTCGTCGGCCAGAACATTCACATCCGTGTACTCGACGCCCATATAGTTCAGCACGCCAGCCACGCGCGAGGAGAACCCGCATTGCGGCATTTCCTTGGTGCCTTTCATATACAGCACCACATCGTTGGCTTTGACGGTTTCGTCGATCCGGGTCTTAACGTCGGTCATCTTGTTTTCCCTTTTCATCCGCATCTGCGGGGATTGTTCCATCACTGGGCAAACTGGGTGCCCATCCTTCCGTTTCAAGCTGCCGGTGTTCAGCCTGCGCCATTTTCACCGGATCAAGCCCATATCTCTCAAGGCCGCCCATTTTGCTGAGTTCACCCGGATCCGGACGCATATCGGACAGTTTTCTTTTTCGGTTGCGTTTGACATAGGCTTCGATCAGCGCGGCGGCAACTATCAATGCTGCAAATAAACCTATCCAGAACAACAAGCCATTCATAATTGGGCACTCTTAACCTTCGCGCTGTGTGAGTTTTCGCCGTCTCATATTCCTTGTGACGCGCCAATATCTGGGCCCATATTTCAGTAGCTTCGGTAGATCACAAAACAGGATCGCCAAGGAGCTGATAACGTCTAAGAACAGAAAGGTTAGTCTCAGTAGAGCCCATCCTATCGGTTCGTCCACTATTCAGGCACTTTCGTGGTCAATGCCAGTGCGTGCAGCTCTCCATCCGGGCCATCCATCTTGCCCTTCAGGGCCGCATAGACGGCGCGCTGTTGTTGAACTCGGTTTTTGCCGCGAAAGCTTTCGTCCACCACCATGGCGGACATATGAACACCGTCGTTGCCGCCAACCTGAATGACCGCATCAGGAAAGGCTTCTCGCAGCAGGTGTTCTATTTGATGGGCGCTCATCGGCATGTAGGTAACTCCTGAAGGTCTTTCCAAAGATGTAGAGCGCTTGAACCTGGCGCGCAAGGGCACATGAATGTGCCAAAACGACGAAACCTGCGCTTATTCAGGGCGCAGGTTTCGAGCGATATTTAAACAGCCTGATCAGGCGACGGCGTCGGCAAAGCTGTTGCGGAAAACGGCCGTCAGGTCTTCTAACGAGGCCTCCGAGCCGCCGATCCTGACGGTATCGCCAGTAAACCGACCTACCGAGACCAGCGGTACACCTGCCTGACCCGCCGCGATCATCAACGCTTCGGCCTGATCAAAGTTGCAAGCGACCAAATACCGTGCCTGATCTTCCCCGAACAGAAATTCCGTCGGTGCATCATCCAGACACACGCCTACCCCGGCGGCCTCGGCCAGTTCGAAGGCCGCAAGCGCAAGGCCCCCATCACTCAGGTCTGTGCAGGCCTTGATCATTCCACGATTGGCGCGAATGAAATCGCCGTTGCGTTTTTCAGCGTCCAGATTCACATGCGGCGCGTCGCCATCTTCTCGGTTGAAGACCTCGGCCAGAAGGGCGGACTGGCCCAGATGACCTTTGGTTTCGCCGATCACCAAAGCCACGTGGCCCTCGCGCACCTCGTTGCCGATGATTTCATCGCTGTGATTCAGCAGCCCGACAGCGCCGATTGTGGGCGTTGGCAGGATCGCCTGACCGTCGGTTTCATTATACAGCGACACGTTGCCGGATACGATCGGCATGTCCAGCGCGCCGACTGCGGCGCCGATGCCCTGAACGGCGCCGACAAACTGACCCATGATTTCGGGCTTTTCCGGGTTGCCGAAGTTCAGGTTGTCTGTTGTGGCCAGCGGTTTGGCCCCAACAGCCGTCAGGTTACGGTAGGCTTCGGCCACCGCCTGTTTGCCGCCTTCAACCGGGTTGGCGCGGACGTAGCGCGGGGTCACGTCAGAGGTGAACGCCAGCACCTTGTCGGTGCCGTGAACACGCACCATACCCGCACCCAGGCCCGGTGTCCGGTTTGTATCCGCCATCACCATCGTGTCGTACTGCTCATAAACCCACTGCTTGCCCGCGTAGTTGGGCGACGACAGCAGGGCACGCAGGCCGTCAATCGGGTCGATCTGAGGCACTTCGGCAAGGTCTTCGGCTTCGGGCGTCGGCACCCAAGGGCGATCATATTCGGGCGCGGTCGAAGACAGTTTGGACAGGACGAGATCGGCCTTGACCTCACCGTTATGCATGATCAGGAAGCGATCCTCGGCAATCGTTTCACCGACGATGGCAAAGTCCAGGTCCCATTTCTCGAACACGGCGCGGGCTTCGGCCTCAAGCTCGGGCTTGAGAACCATCAGCATGCGTTCCTGAGATTCGGACAGCATCATCTCATAGGCTGTCATATTCTCTTCGCGCTGGGGGACGTTTTCCAGATCCAGGCGCACGCCCAGACCACCCTTGTCGCCCATCTCAACGGCGGAACAGGTCAGGCCCGCAGCACCCATGTCTTGAATCGAGATCACGGCGCCGGTCTGCATCAGCTCCAGTGTTGCTTCCATCAGGCGCTTTTCGGTGAAGGGATCACCCACCTGAACAGTGGGGCGTTTTTCCTCGATGGTGTCGTCAAATTCGGCCGAGGCCATCGTTGCGCCACCAACACCGTCGCGACCAGTTTTTGCACCAAGATAGACCACCGGCATGCCCACGCCCGACGCGGCAGAGTAGAAGATCTTGTCACTGTCGGCCAAACCGGCGGCAAAGGCGTTCACAAGGCAATTGCCGTTGTAAGCGGGGTGAAAGCGGACCTCGCCCCCAACGCAGGGAACACCGAAACAGTTGCCATAGCCGCCAATACCTTCAACCACGCCGTTGACCAGCTGGCGGGTTTTGTGGTGGTCGGGTTCACCGAAGGACAGCGCGTTCATCGAAGCGATCGGGCGCGCGCCCATGGTGAACACATCCCGAAGGATGCCGCCGACACCCGTTGCCGCACCTTGGTAGGGTTCGATGTAGGACGGGTGATTGTGGCTTTCCATCTTGAAAACCACGGCCTGACCGTCGCCGATATCCACGACACCGGCATTCTCGCCCGGGCCGCAAATGACCTGAGGCCCGGAGGTTGGAAGAGTGCGCAACCATTTCTTCGACGACTTGTAAGAACAATGTTCGTTCCACATCGCCGAGAAAATACCAAGCTCGGTAAAGGTCGGTTCACGCCCGATGATCTCGAGGATCATGTCATATTCCTCGGGCTTGAGCCCATGTGCTGCAATCAGATCGGGTGTGATAGCGGGCTCTTGCATCTTCTGTCCTGTGTCCAAGTGGGCCGAGATTGCGCGCCTTGTAGGGCAAGCGCGCGCGTGTGGAAAGGGTCAAGACGGCGCAGGTCGCGTCTTTCAAAGAAAAACGGAACCGGCATCACGGCCGGTTCCGATAAACCGCACAGCAGTCCTGCTGCAAATCGCGGACGTAAACCGCGAAGATTACGCCGATCCCTGGTCCTTTTTGACCTCGGCAGCAGCTGCGGCGCCAACAGCAGTCTTCTGTTCGGGCGTCAGATGCTCGACCTCTTCCAGCCCGGGAATTGCAACGCGCACCTCGCGGCGGGCAAAGTCAATGCCGTTGGCCTTGAACTCGGCCTTGACCTTGTTAAAGATCTCCTTGCGCAAGGTGAACTGCTTGCCGGGCTTTGCCATGAATTTACCGCGAATGATCATGCCGACATCGTCGAAGTCGAACACGCCCTGCGATTTGAACGGTTGCAGGAAGCCTTCTTTGTGGGTTTCGTCCTCCATCATCTCGGCCCCGATCTTCTTGAAGATTTTCTTGACCTTGTTCGGGTCGGTATCGAAGGGCACGGTGAATTTCAGCTTCATGATCACCCAGTCACGGCTGTAATTCGTAAGCTTCTGGATTTCACCATAAGGGATTGTGTGCACAGGCCCCCTGTGATGGCGCAGTTGCATTGAACGGATCGAGATTTTTTCGACCGTTCCTGTGGTTCCGCCCACATCGACATATTCGCCGACGCGGAAGGCATCATCGATCAGGAAGAAAACACCACCGACGATATCCGCCACCAGTTTCTGAGCACCAAAGCCGATGGCCAGACCCAGAACACCGGCACCGGCCAGAAGCGGTGTGATGTTGATACCCAGCGCACCCAGGGCCAGCAGACCGAAGATAACCGAGATGGTGATCTGGGCCGTAATCCGCATCAGCGGCAGAACCGTCGCCAGACGAGAGCCCCCGGCACCGCCGCCTTCACCGCTTGCTTCCTCGTCGACCGCTTCAGCCGCGGTCTGCTCTTTGGCCAGCCTGCGGTTGATCCATAGTGAAACAACCTCGTTCAGGATGTAGCCGACCGCAATGATCAGAAGGAATTCAATGACAGCGCCGCCAACTTCGGCACTGACACCGGCCGAGGCGACATTGCGCAGGTCAAGATGCCACGTGCGGGCGATCATGAAAACCACGACCAAACCCGCAATAACCCGCCCAATCCGGATATAGCTGCGCTTGGCCGCGCGATGAGCGCGTTCGGCCAGCGGGCCTTCGCCTGACATTGGCGGCTGCAAGTGGCGCACCAGCCCGCGGATCAACGTGTCGAGAGCAGGGGCAATCAGCAACCAGAACATGGTTGTGAAATGCGCACCACCTCCAAGCAATCTGAGCGTCGACGGATCGCGTTGCGCGACCAGGAATTCGACCAGCAGCCAGATTGTCACCGAAACGCCAATGGCGAAGTAGGGATAATAATGCGCAACTTCTTCATCGAATTTCGTGTGATCCGGATCTGTTCCCAGCATCATCTGAGACAACCCTTCGCGCGCGGTCCATGCGATGATAGCGATATAGACATGGGTTGCCGCGTTCAGCCAGAAGCCGATGCGTGTATCGTCACCTGTCACGCCATTAAGAGCGTTAAAGCGCACAACAAACAGTGTGAACCCAATCAGGATCAACAGCCCGATCAGATTGCGATGCAGATATTTTGCCCAATGGTCGTCAATACTCACCAACCGATATTTGGGCTTCTCCGGTGCCAGAACAAAACGTGAGGCCGCAGCCCCCAGGCGCGGAATCCAGATCAGATAGAACACAAACGGAGCGGCATAAGTGATCTGTTCGGGTGTCAGAAGCCCGCGACCAATCGCGCGAATGACAACATAGAACACGATCAGCCCGGCAATTTCGCGGCAGAACCTGCGGAACAGGTAACTGACAGCTCCCTTGAGATCAGCCTCCTCCCCAACTTCGGTCGCTTCATGCCAGCGACGGGTCAGGAAAATGAACAGTTTCTCGGCTATGAAACCCGCAATCAACACAGAAAGAATAAGCCCAAACAGGGTAAGGACGCCGGACGTTCCAAACGTGTCGCTGAAATTGCCAAACGCAGTTATCTGTGCCGTGACAATATTGGGAAGCGTGGTCAGAACATGTGTCCAGGACGAGACCATCTCGGCCCATATCTCGCTGATTTCGGTCAGCGGGTCTTCCACGTTCGCCTTCTCGGCAGCCTGCTTTTCGGCGACTGCATCAAGGCGCTCTAACAGAATGGCGCGCACCTGGTCATCTGACATGCGGGCAACCAGACCATCGACCTGCTCAGGTGTTAGATCGTCCGGAATGGTCACTGAAGAAGTTGAGCCGGTATCTTGCGCATAAAGCGGAACCGCCAAAAATAAAGTGCAGACAATCGCCAACATAAGGCGGAATGGGTGGAACATGGATTTTCCCTCGAACACGAAATTATCTCGTTTTTTTGGGATCATATGCCAATGCGTGTATTTTTCCCAGAGCTTTCGCTGACTTGATACAACACCTTGAGCAAAAAAAAAGGCCGAGCAATAAGCTCGGCCATAGTCCAACAGGGAGGTATGAAGATGATGAGCGTTTCAGCATCACCGTCTTCGAGTGCTCATTTAGGGGTCAGTTTGTGAACGTTCAAGGAAATTAACCCTGAAATGACCTCATGCCCGCTATGCTTTGTGTGCATAGCTATAATTTCCCCATCTTTTTCAGCTGTTTGCGCTGTGCGATAATCTCGTCCTGCACAAAGTCACGGAACGCCCCGACACGTTTTGAATGTCGAAGTTCTTCGGGATAGGCCAGATACACCGGCACGTCAGCGGTTTCGATATCCGACAGAACCGGCACAAGATGCGGGAAATCCTGTGTGACGTAATCTGGTAGAACCCCAATCCCGAGATTGTGCAACACACCCTGAAGAACGCCAAAGTAGTTGTTCACCGTCAACAGCGAAGCAGGATTGTAGGTCATAAGATGGCGTACCATGGCCGCACTGGCACCTACTTGGGGTGCCGCGGGTGTCTGACAGATCAGCCGGTGATTTTGGATATCCTCCAGTGATTTCAGCATTCCACCATGGGCTTCGATATAGTTTTGCGTAGCGTAAAGCGCCATCTGAACCGTCATCAGGCGTTTGCGCACCAGATCTGCCTGGCTGGGTTCCTTCATGCGAATGGCGACATCCGCTTCTCGCATGGGGAGGTCCAGAACACGTTCTTCCAGCATCAGGTCGATGTTGAGATCAGGGAATTGTTCATAAAGCTTGGGCAGGCGCGGGGCGAGCCAAAGCGTGCCAAATCCAAAGGTCGTCGTGACCCGAAGAACGCCAAAAACCTCTTCCTCGCTGTCGCGAATGCGCGCGGCTGCTGCGTCCAGCCGTTTTGACATGGCGGATGTGGCGTCGAACAACAGTTCACCCTGCTCGGTGAGAATCAACCCCCGGGCGTGACGGTGAAAAAGGGTGGCATCCAATGACTCTTCCAGCGCGCGGATCTGTCTGCTCACGGCGGATTGAGACAAATTGAGCTTGTCCCCGGCATGTGTGAGGCTGCCCGCATCGGCCACCGCGTGAAATATTCTAAGCTTGTCCCAATCCATCGCCGCAACTTTCGTTATCTTTTCGAACGCCTATATGAAACAGGTAACAAGTTCTACAATCAAAGGCCGAAATCGTTACGGTTCAGTGCATAAAACCTATACAGGTCAGAAATTATGACCTAAAATGCGCTGAGTACATGCACACTGATCTGGCGAGGGGAGACGTCTGATGAGTCAGCCACAGATTACGTTAAACGACCGGTTCGATCTTGAGAAAAGCCCCGTTCTTCTGAACGGAACACAGGCGCTTGTCCGGTTGATGCTGATGCAAAAGGCCAGAGACCGGCAGGCGGGACTGAACACTGCGGGGCTGGTGACTGGATATCGTGGCTCGCCACTGGGCGCTGTTGATCAGCAGATGATGCGGGCGCAAAAGCCGTTGTCCGAAAGCGATGTTACGTTTCAGTTTGGATTGAACGAAGATCTGGCGGCAACAGCGCTGTGGGGCAGCCAACAGGCCGGCTTGCGCGGCGACGGTAAGTTCGATGGGGTTTTCGGTCTTTGGTACGGCAAGGGGCCGGGCGTAGATCGGTCCGGTGACGTCATGCGCCACGCGAATATGGCCGGTACCGCCAAGCATGGCGGTGTGCTTATGGCGATGGGTGATGACCATACTGGCGAAAGCTCGACCGTGTTGCATCAGTCCGAATGGTCACTGGTGGATATGTATATGCCTGTCGTCAGCCCGGCGGGCGTGCAGGAAATCCTCGACTACGGAATTTACGGCTATGCCCTCAGCCGTTTTGCCGGGGTTTGGGTTGGGCTAAAGACCATGAAGGACACAATCGAGGTTACTTCGGTTGTGGATGGTCGCCCCGACCGAATGCAGGTTGTCGTACCTGATTTCGATATGCCGGAAGGCGGTTTGAATATCCGCCTTGGGGACACGCCGCACCTGCAAGAAACGCGCGTCATCGATTACAAGAGGTTTGCAGCCGAGACGTTTTCACATGCCAACAAGCTGGACAAGCGGATATGGGGCAAACCGGGTGCAAAGATCGGGTTTGTTGCGGCCGGTAAGAACTGGCTGGACCTGACCCATGCGCTCTCGCTTTTGAACATCGACGAGTCCGAAGCCGAGCGGCTGGGGATCACGACCTACAAGGTGGGACAAACCTTCCCGCTGGACATGGTCGGGTTCCACGACTGGGCCGAAGGACTGGACCTGATCGTGATCGTCGAGGAAAAGCGCAAGCTGATCGAAGTTCAGGTCAAAGAAGCTATCTTTGACGACCGTCGCGGCCGCCGGGTTTATGGGTGGTACAAGGGCGGCGCCGGTACGTTGCATCGCGATGAACTGTTCCCGACCCGCGGCGCGCTGGACCCGATCATGATTGCCGAAAAGCTGGGTGAGATCCTGATCGAAGAAGGGCGCGAAACCGATGGTATTCGTGCGGGTCTGGCCTCATTATCCGAAGCACGCCGGGCTGACAACGCACAGGAAATTGCAACGCGGCTTCCGTATTTCTGCTCGGGCTGCCCGCATAACAGTTCGACCAAAGTCCCCGATGGCAGCCGTGCCTATGCAGGGATCGGTTGTCATTACATGGTTCAGTGGATGGACCGGAACACCACCGGCTTTACCCAGATGGGCGGTGAAGGCGCGAACTGGATCGGTGAGGCACCGTTTTCGACCACCAAACACGTGTTCCAGAACCTTGGCGATGGCACCTATAACCACTCGGGCGTTCAGGCGATCCGCGCGGCGTTGTCAGCGGGCACGAACATCACCTTCAAGATCCTGTTCAACGATGCCGTCGCCATGACGGGCGGGCAGGAGAATGAAGGCGATCTGACCGCAGAACGGATCGTTGCCGAGGTCAAGGCCATGGGTGTCCGTGAGGTTGCTCTGGTCTATGACGAAAAGGAAGACGTGAACTTCAAGGCTCTGCCGTCGAATGTTCAGACGTTCGAGCGTGCGGAACTGATGCAGGTGCAGGAGAAATTCCGCGAGATCGAGGGTGTTTCGGTCATCGTTTATGTTCAGACCTGTGCGGCCGAAAAACGCCGTCGCCGCAAACGCGGCACGTTCCCGGACCCGGACAAGCGTGTGTTTATCAATACCGATGTGTGCGAAGGCTGCGGCGATTGCGGGGTGCAGTCGAACTGTGTGTCGATTGTGCCCAAGGAAACAGAACTTGGGCGTAAGCGCGCCATCGATCAGTCAAGCTGCAACAAGGACTATTCCTGCCTGAACGGCTTTTGCCCATCCTTTGTCACGCTTGAGGGGGCGAAGATCCGTAAAGAGGCAACGACCGAAATCGACTTGCCGGACCTGCCGATGCCGGTGTTGCCCAAGATCAGCGGCACCCATAACGTGGTGATCACGGGTGTCGGGGGAACCGGTGTTGTCACGCTGGGCGCGATTCTTGCGCAGGCTGCCCAGATTGACGGCAAAGGCGCGGGCATGATGGAAATGGCGGGCTTGGCGCAGAAGGGCGGCGCGGTTCACATCCATTGCCGTCTGGCCAACGCACCCGAAGACATCAGCGCCATCCGTGTCGCAACCGGCGAAGCCCATGCGCTGATCGGCGGTGATCTGGTGGTGTCCGCTGGAGCCAAAACTTTGGGCCTGACGCGCACAGGCCGTACAGGCGCCGTTGTGAACAGCCATGAGACGGTAACAGGCGACTTTACGCGCAATACCGAGTTCCGCATTCCTGCCGATCAGCTGGAACTGGCCCTCCAGGCACGGTTAAAAGAAGGTGTCTCGCTGTTTGACGCGACCGAGTTGGCACGCGCCGTGATGGGCGACTCGATCTATTCCAACATGATGATCTTTGGCGCGGCGTGGCAGCGGGGGTTGTTGCCCGTCAGCCATCAGGCGATCTTTGATGCCATCGAATTGAACGGAACTACGATTGAACGGAACAAGCGTGCGTTCGATATCGGGCGTTGGGCCGTTCTGCATCCCGCTGAAGTGCAATCCATTCTGTCCCCGACCGTGACCGAGATGCCCAGATCGCTGGATCAGAAGATCGAATTCCGCGCAAGCCATCTGACCGATTACCAAAGTGCGCGGCTGGCCAAACGGTATCGCAAGCTGGTCGACAGTGTTGAGGATGCGGATATCCGCGAGGCGGTGGCAAAAGGCTATCACAAGCTTTTGTCCTACAAGGATGAATACGAAGTCGCGCGCCTTCTTCTGACAAGCCGTGACAAAGCGGCTGCCGAGTTCGATGGCGATTTCAAGATGACGTTCCATCTGGCCCCGCCCTTTTTGGGGGGATCGGGCAGCAACGGCAGACCCCGCAAACGTGCGTTTGGCGAAGCCATCCTTGGCCCACTGAAGCTTTTGACCCGGTTGAAGGCACTGCGCGGTACGCCACTGGATATCTTCGGCTATTCGTCGGAACGCAGGATGGAACGTGCGTTGATCCGTCAATATGAAAAGGACATGCGCGAGGTTCTGCCGCTTGTATCGCAGACAACACGCGATGCGATTGCTGCCCTGGCTCGTTTGCCGCTGGATATCCGTGGGTTTGGCCCCGTATTGCGCGAGAACGAGGCCAAAGCAGCCAAACGGCGCGAGGAGTTGCTGGCCGTCATTCGCGGCGGAGGGACAGGGTTGCAGGCTGCGGCGGAATAAAACGTCACAAGCGTGTCACGATAGCTAGGCAAAATCGTTACTTGCACTTATTTTGCAGGCAGCAAACCGGAGACCCATATGCCTTCCCGTCGTCATGCCGTTCGCGACATTTCCTATGCGCATTCCGCCGAAACCAAAGGTGGGCGGATGGTCATCAAGCTGATGGAGAACACGACGGGCCGTATGCGCCTGATCAAACGCGCGGACGGGTACGAGAAAGACGTTGCCAATGGGCGCGACTTTTGGGCTGTGATGGTCGAACGCTATGGGCTTACACTGGACGTGGCGGGGGGATCGCTTTCGAATATCCCGAAAGACGGTCCTCTGATCCTGATTGCCAATCATCCCTACGGAATTCTGGATGGCCTGATGATGGGACATATCCTGTCCGAGACGCGGGGTGATTTCCGCATTCTGGCCCATCGGGTGTTTCGCAAGGCCGAAGACCTGAATCGCATCATTCTGCCAATTTCGTTTGATGAAACGAAAGAGGCGATGCAGCTGAACCTTGAGACCCGCAAAACCGCACTCACATATCTGGGCGAAGGCGGGGCGATCGGCATTTTTCCCGGCGGCACGGTCAGCACCGGGGTTAAGCCGTTTTCCCACCCCATGGATCCGGGTTGGCGCGGGTTTACCGCGCGGATGGTGGCGAAATCTAATGCCACAGTTGTTCCGGTTTTCTTTGATGGCCACACCTCTCGTCTGTTTCAGATCGCCAGCCATCTGCACAGTACTTTGCGGATGGGCCTGCTGATCAAAGAGTTCAAGAAACGCGTTGATACACCGGTGAAGGTCGTAGTCGGAGAGCCGATCAGGCGCGACATTCTGGACCCGCTCAGCAAGGATACGCGCAAGATGATGGATTTCCTGCGCAAAGCCACGTATGAGCTGTCTCCAACGCCGTTGAAGTCTTATGATTACGGCTATGAGTTTGAGGAACGGCATCGCGCCTGAGTGATCTAATGGCAGTAGGTATCTTTGATTCCGGTTTGGGCGGTCTGACCGTCCTGAGTGCCGCACAGCAACGTCTGCCGGACGTTGATTTCCTGTATTTTGCAGACAGTGCACACGCGCCATACGGTGTGCGTGATGCCGAGGATATCTATCAGCTGACCCGCAAGGCGGTTCAAGATCTGTGGTCGCGTGGCTGCAATCTGGTGATTCTGGCCTGCAACACGGCCAGCGCCGCAGCGTTGCGGCGGATGCAGGAAGAAGGCGTGCCCAGCGGCAAACGCGTTCTTGGCGTTTTTGTCCCGTTGATCGAAGCACTGACCGAACGGCAATGGGGCGACAATTCTCCGCCGCGCGAAGTGGCCGTCAAACATGTGGCGTTGTTTGCAACGCCTGCCACCGTGTCCAGCAGGGCCTTTCAGCGGGAACTGGCATTTCGGGCCATCGGAGTAGATGTCGAGGCACAGGCATGTGGCGGCGTTGTGGATGCCATAGAAGACGGTGACATGATCCTGGCCGAAGCCTTGGTGCGCAGCCATGTGGATGCGCTGAAACGCAAAATGCCAGAACCTCAGGCTGCTATTCTGGGCTGCACGCATTACCCGTTGATGGCCGAAGCATTCCAGGCGGCGTTGGGTGACGATGTGCAGGTTTACAGCCAGGGTGCGCTTGTTGCTGACAGTCTGGCAGATTACCTGCAACGTCACCCCAACATGTTGGGCGAGGGCCCGAGTGGTTTTCTGACAACTGGCAAACCCAATGTAGTCAGCGACCGGGCGACGCAGTTCCTCCGACGACAAATCACGTTCCAGGCTGCCTGACTTAGGTCAAGGACGCAGCCACTTTGCTTCCCTTATTTCAAGGCCGTCACATCGGCGGTCGAAACATGTGACACTCAAGTGAAAGAGGTCTGACATGACCCATAAAATCGCAATTTTGGGCGCTTCGGGCTATACCGGCGCTGAACTGGTGCGGCTGATCGCCGAGCACCCGAACATGGATATCGTCGCGCTGGCCGCCGAACGTAAGGCTGGCATGACCATGGCGCAGGTTTTCCCGCATCTGCGCCACATGGATCTGCCTGATCTGTGCAAAATCTCCGAGATCGACTTTTCGCAGGTTGACCTGTGTTTTTGCGCTTTGCCGCACAAAACCAGTCAGGAAGTGATCCGGGACTTGCCGAAAGATCTGAAAATCATTGACCTGTCTGCCGACTTCCGGCTGGCCGACCCCGACGAGTACGAAAAATGGTACGGCAATCCGCATACCGCGCTAAAACAGCAGGAAGAGGCGATCTATGGTCTGACCGAGTTCTACCGCGAAGACATCAAGGGGGCACGGCTTGTTGCGGGCACCGGGTGCAATGCGGCGACCGGGCAATATGTTCTGCGGCCGCTGATATCTGCCGGGGTCATTGATCTGGACGATATCGTTCTGGACCTGAAATGCGCTGTGTCAGGGGCAGGGCGGTCATTGAAGGAAAACCTGCTGCACGCTGAACTGAGCGAAGGCAGCAACGCCTATTCCGTTGGAGGGACGCACAGACATCTTGGCGAGTTTGATCAGGAGTTTTCGAAACTTGCCAGTCGGGCTGTGCATGTGCAGTTCACGCCCCACCTTATCCCTGCAAACAGGGGTATTCTGGCCACAACCTATGTGAAGGGCGACCCGCACAGCATCTACGAAACGCTTGCCAAAGCCTACGCGGACGAGCCGTTCATCCAGATGCTGCCGATGGGTGAGACTCCTTCAACCCACCATGTGCGGGGGTCGAATTTCTGTCATATCGGTGTTGTGGCGGATAGGATTGAGCGGCGCGCAATTGTGATTGCGGCGCTGGATAACCTGACAAAAGGTAGCAGTGGGCAAGCCTTGCAGAACGCGAACCTGATGTTAGGTGAAGATGAAACTCTGGGCCTGATGATGGCCCCGCTTTTCCCGTGAGGATGGTATGAAAACGCTCAAGAAACGTCGGCGCGTACAAGTCATTCTGGTGGCAGTTGTTGCCTTGGTGGCGGCAACAGCGTTGATTGGCTGGGCATTGCAGGACGGGATCAACTTTTTCCGCTCACCCAGTGAGGTGATTGCTGAGCCGCCGAAACCAACCGAGGTGTTCCGGATTGGCGGCTTGGTCGAAGAAGGTTCGATCATTCGCGGACAGGGCGAAACCATTCGTTTTGTTGTAACGGATGGCGGCGAAAGCGTTCCGGTCTCATTCACAGGTGTTCTGCCTGACCTTTTCTCGGAAAATCAGGGAATGATCGGCACAGGCAGTTACGTGAACGGCGTCTTTGAAGCGACTGAAATTCTTGCCAAACATGATGAAACCTACATGCCGAAAGAGGTCATGGACGCTCTGAAAGAGCAAGGTGTCTATAAAGGCGCGGAAGAAAGCTGATAAACTCTCTGAACCTGCTTCGGAGCGTTGCGTGCATGGTGCATGCAGCGCTCCGTTTCGTTTTGAATCGTTAATGTCTGTCGGAAACGGTGTGGCCACCTAACGTTACGAGGGTGGTATGCAGACGGTACGCCAAATTGCCAAAGAGATTGTGGCCCGTGAAGGGGGCTTTGTTTATGACCCCGACGATCCGGGCGGAGCAACCAAGTTCGGGGTCACGATTCACACCCTGCGCAGGCTGGGCTTGGATCTGACCGGCGACGGCCGGATTGACGAGGCGGATGTGCGCGCTTTGTCCCCTCGGCAAGCGGTCGACATCTTTGTGCAGCATTATTTCGACAAGCCGCGCATTGGTGAGCTGCCCGAAACCCTGCATGCCTCTGTTTTCGACATGTATGTGAATGCCGGTGCGCAGGCGGTGAAGATTCTTCAGCGGCTGCTAAAGGAAATGGGGTTTAACGTCACTGCCGATGGCATAATCGGCCCGCAAACCGTGGCGGCCTGCGAAAGCGCGGCGCAGCCAGAGCCCGGCGTCTTGCGCGACGCTTACGGGATTGCGCGGCGAAATTACTATTTTCGCCTTGCTGATCGGCGGGCTGCATCCAGAAAATACGCGCGCAGCCGTTCAGGCGGCAAAGGTGGCTGGATAATACGGGCCGAAGAGTTTCTTTCGCCGCGTTATCACCTTTCGGACAGCGACTTTAACAAAAGGATCGCGGCATGGGGCTGATTTCAGGTGTGCTGGCGCTGCTGTTTGGAAACGGCCGCAACGTCTTGCAGGAAACCGCAGAACTCTATCGTGAAAACACGGAAGCAAGCGCAGTACGGGCTAAAGAGGTTCAAACTCAGGCCATGTTACAGTTTGGTTCCGAATTTCAGGCGCCTCAGAAGGGTCTGTTTGACCGTGTCATGGACGGCGTGAACAGGTTGCCGCGCCCGGCGCTGGCATTGGGAACGCTTGGCTTGTTCGTTGCCGCCATGGTCGACCCAATATGGTTTGCCGCACGGATGCAGGGCATAGCCTTGGTACCAGAGCCGCTCTGGTGGTTGCTGGGCGTGATCGTGTCGTTTTACTTTGGCGCGCGTCACCAGAGTAAAATTCAGGATTTTCAGCGGGATATCCGCTCAACCATGACGCAACTGCCAACGGTCATGAGCAATATAGAGGCCTTGCGCACCATGCAGAGCGACAGCCCCGGTGCTGCCGATCCCGGTCCGGATGCTGTACTGACCCGCGATGTCGTACTTCCCGAAGAAAACCAGGCTCTGAACGATTGGCGAAAGCTTCGCGGTATCTGACCCGCGACACTTTGTGCGTGCAGAACAAGCTAAAGGTCATGGCCCCCGGTTCCGCACCGGCGTATATTCCGGGGCATGATTACAGAACTTGGCCACTTCACCCTGATCCTCGCCTTCTTTGTCTCCATTGTGCAAAGCGTTGTTCCACTTATCGGCGCCTCAAAACGCTGGACCGGCTGGATGGCCTTTGCAGAGCCCGCCGCGATCGTCCAGTTCCTGCTGACGGCGTTTGCATTTGGTGCTTTGATCTGGGCGTTTGTAACGTCTGACTTCTCCCTCAGGATTGTGGTCGAGAACAGCCACACGGCAAAGCCGATGCTGTACAAGATCAGCGGAACATGGGGCAACCACGAAGGATCCATGCTGCTGTGGGTGCTGATCGTCACCCTGTTTGGAGCGATGGCGGCTTTCTTTGGTGGCGGCTTGCCACCGACACTCAAGGCCCGTGTTCTGGCCGTTCAGTCGGCCATTGCCGTGGCGTTTTTCGGTTTCATCCTGTTCACGTCGAACCCGTTTGACAGGCTTGCCATCGCTCCGTTTGACGGGCGTGACCTGAACCCACTGCTGCAAGATCCTGGGCTGGCCTTCCACCCGCCGTTTTTGTACCTCGGCTATGTCGGGCTGAGCATGGCATTCAGCTTTGCGATTGCTGCCCTAATCGAAGGGCGTATCGATGCAGCATGGGGCCGGTGGGTGCGCCCCTGGACGCTGGCGGCATGGGTTTTCCTGACTATCGGAATCGCGTTGGGATCCTGGTGGGCTTATTACGAACTGGGCTGGGGCGGTTTCTGGTTCTGGGACCCGGTGGAAAACGCATCCTTCATGCCCTGGCTGCTAGCGGCGGCGCTGTTGCACTCGGCAATTGTCGTGGAAAAGCGCGAAGCGTTGAAAAGCTGGACCATTCTGCTGGCAATTATTGCGTTTGGATTTTCCCTGATCGGCACGTTTATCGTGCGTTCAGGTCTGCTGACCTCGGTACATGCTTTTGCCAATGATCCTGAACGCGGTGTGTTCATCCTGATCATTCTGGTCTTCTTCATCGGTGGCGCGCTTACCTTGTTTGCCGCGCGGGCGCAGGCGATGGAGGCCAAGGGCGTTTTTGGCATGGTCAGCCGCGAAAGCGCGCTGATCGTGAACAATGTCCTTCTTGCGGTCAGTTGTTTCGTTGTCTTTGTCGGGACGATGTGGCCGATGGTGGCCGAGATGATGTTCGACCGCAAACTCTCGGTCGGGGCGCCGTTTTTCAACGCGGCCTTTTCACCGTTCATGGTTTTGCTGGGTCTGATCCTGCCGATCGGGGCCATGCTGCCGTGGAAACGCGGTCGGTTGGGCAAAACGGCCTGGTCCCTGCGCTATGCCTTTGGTCTGGCGCTGGCGATTGCGTTGTTGGTTTGGGCAATGCAGACCGGTCGCAGCGCACTAGGGCCCGTAGGCCTGTTTCTGGGGGCATGGATCACTTTCGGTGCCGCCATTGATTTGTGGAGCCGGACAGGCCGCAATGGCAGCTTCAAACGTCTGATCCGACTTCCGGGCGCCGATTGGGGTAAGGCAGTTGCCCATACCGGCCTTGGCGTGACGATCTTTGCGATTGCCGGTCTGACCGCGTGGGAGGCAGAAGATATCCGTGTGGCGCAGCTGAACCAGCCGTTCGAAGTGGGTCAGTTTACACTGACGTTGCAGGACGTGCGACGGGTACAGGGGCCGAACTATTTTTCAACCACGGCTGATGTTTTGGTGGAAAAGGGCGGTCGCGCCATCGGAACGCTGCATCCCGAGAAACGGGATTATCCCGTCGCACGCATGCCGACGACCGAGGCCGCGATTGACTATCGTTTTCTTGGTGACCTTTACGTCGTCATCGGGGATCAGCAGGCAGACGGTGGCTGGGTCATGAGAACCTATATCAAACCGCTGGCGAACTGGATCTGGGGTGGATGTATCCTGATGGCGCTCGGCGGTGTCCTCAGCCTGAGCGACAGGCGCTTCCGCGTCGCCGCAGGCGCGCGTAAATCCCCCGCTGGCGGAGTACCCGCAGAATGAAGCGCCTTGTTCTGATCCTGCTGCTGCTTTCAGCACCCGTGTTCGCGGTACAACCTGATGAAGTTCTGGACGACCCGGTTCTGGAGCAGCGGGCGCGCGACCTGAGTGTTGGATTGCGGTGCCTGGTGTGTCGCAATGAAAGCATTGACGAAAGCAACGCCGATCTGGCGCGCGATCTGCGTCTGCTTTTGCGCGAACGTTTGGTTGCGGGTGACAGCGACGAAGAGGCCATCTCGTTTATCGTTGACCGCTACGGCGAATATGTCCTGCTCAAGCCCACCACCAGTGGTTCGAACCTGCTGTTGTGGCTTGCCGGGCCGATCATGCTGCTGATCGCTGCCGCAGTCGGGCTGAACTTTCTTCGCACACGCGCCAGGGCGCAGGTTTCAGGTGAAACCGAAGCTCTAAGTGCGGAAGAACAAGAACGCCTTCGCCAAATTCTTGAAGACTGACGTTTGGTTCTGCTTTTCCCAACCTGCCCGGACAAGTAAATGTGCTGAAACACGTGGCGCGAGGGAAAAAGTCTTCATGAATTACGAAACGGTTCTATTGGACATATCGGACGGTCTGGCGGTTCTGACCCTGAACAGACCGGACAAGATGAACGCGCTGACCACTCGGATGCGGGCAGAGATTACCCACGCGATGAAAGACGCTGCGGTTAAAGCGCGCTGTATCGTTATCACCGGGGCAGGTCCGGCGTTTTGTTCCGGGCAGGATCTGGGCGATGCATCATCGACCGGTAAGATCGATCTGGAACGATCATTGCGCGACGAATACGAGCCGATGCTGGAAACCATCCACAGCTGTCCGGTTCCGACGATCGCTGCTGTAAACGGACCTGCTGCGGGGGCAGGGGCCAACCTTGCGCTGTGTGCGGATGTGGTTATTGCAACGGAGAGTGCGTACTTCCTGCAGGCGTTTGCACGTATCGGCTTGCTGCCCGATGCCGGGGGCACCTGGTTCATGCCGCGCCAAATGGGCTTGGCCAAAGCGATGGGGGCCGCCTTGTTTGCTGACAAGATCAGCGCCCGGCAGGCCGAAGAATGGGGCATGATCTGGGAAGCTGTCCCCGATGATGCGTTTGCCGCACATTGGCACAAAAGGGCAGAATATCTGGCCAAAGGTCCAACCGCCGCCTATGGCGCGATCAAGCGTGCCATCCGCGAGACCTACGAAAACACATTGCAGCAGCAGCTTGCAACCGAGGCGCATCTTCAAGGTGAATGTGGCCGGTCGCGGGATTTTGCAGAAGGTGTGGTGGCGTTCATGGAAAAACGCCCTCCGAAATTCGAAGGGCGTTGATAAGCGTTAGGCGCGGCGACGGCGACGCGTGCGGCGTTCGGGGCCTGCGTTGTCCTCGGTTCCGTCCGAAGCCGACGAAAACGGCCCCAGTGCCTCGGTGATCTGATCCAGTGTCGGGCGCTCGCCGCGCGAAGTGGTATCCAGCGCTTCGCGCATTTTGCGCAGATGATCGGGCATGGTCCCGCAGCACCCGCCGATGATTGTTGCGCCCGAATCCCGTGCCATGGCAGCATACCGACCCATCAGTTCGGGTGTCCCGTCATAATGGATATGGCCATCCACGTATTTCGGAATGCCCGCATTGCCCTTTGAGATCAGCGGACGCTCGGTGCCTTGCGCTGCAAAACCCAGAACCGTGCGCAGGATATCCGACGCTCCGGTGCCACAATTGGCCCCAAAAGCGATCGGTGGGTTTGGCAAGGTTTCAACCAAAAGCGCAAGATCGGCCGAGGTGACACCCATCATCGTGCGCCCGGCCGTGTCAAAGCTCATCGTGCCGCACCAGGGCATGTCGGCCAGCGCAAAGGCCTCGGCTGCCGCGCGGAATTCCTCTGGCGCGCTGATGGTTTCCACCCAAAGAACGTCAACTCCGCCCGCTTTCAAAGCCTCGGCCTGTTCATGGAACATTTCAACCGCGTCGGAATGCGACAGGCTGCCGACTGGCTCCATAATCTCGCCGGTGGGTCCAACCGATCCGGCCACGACGATAGGGCGCCCGGCTTTGTCCGCGATTTCACGTCCAAGTTCTGCGCCGATACGGTTCAACTCGCCCACGCGGTTCTGCGCATCATGCAGTTTCAGACGCGCCGCAGTGCCTCCAAACGTGTTGGTCAGAAACAGGTCGCTGCCCGCATCGACCGACCCCTGATACAGCGCCCTGATCTTGTCCGGAGCATCCACGTTCCACAGCTCAGGCGCGTCACCTGATTGCAGACCCATGTTAAATAAGTTGGTCCCCGTTGCACCGTCCGCAAGAATGGCGTCTTTGGTGTCCAGAAGTTTGCTCAGCGCGTTTGTCATAGGGTTATTCCAGAAAAAGCGTATAAACGCTGCAAAAAAACAGAGACGCCCCGTGTCTCATGACCAGGGCGTCAAATCAATTTCATAAAACTCATGAAGATCATGAATTTTGCATTTCAGGCAATCAGTGCTCGCCTTCCACCATCACCTGTTCTTTGGCTTCAACCAGAAGCTCGGCCATTTTCGAACGGATCGTGGCTTCATCCGCAAGATCACCCAAGTAGGCTTTGACCGCCTCGACAACATCGTCTTCGCCGACATGCTGTAGGTCGGTATGAACCAGTTCCTGGCCGTATTTCCGTGCCTGTTCAACAGTTTCGCCCTTCAGCGCAGACGCCCAGACAGCCATAAAGCGGTTGCGGCGCATCCGAGCGATGAACTGCATCTTTTCGTCATGGGCGAATTTGCTTTCAAACGCGGCTTCACGTTCGTCGAATGTGGTCATTGGTTGGGGACCCCTTGGATTACCGTTTCTCACTGATGATATGACAATAGGACACTCTGGGTGCAAGGTATTTGCGCTGCGTCAAAGGCCCTCGGGGCAGCGAACTTGCGGGAACGCAGGGCTTGCACTATGAGGACGCCAACGTGAAGGGACTCATTCCCTTTCGCCAGTCTGGAAAGGTCGCTTATGGCGCGTCGCAAGAAAATCTACGAAGGCAAGGCCAAAATTCTGTATGAAGGCCCCGAACCGGGCACCATCGTACAGTATTTCAAGGATGACGCCACCGCGTTCAATGCCGAGAAGAAAGACGTGATTGACGGCAAAGGCGTGCTGAACAACCGTTTGTCCGAGTTCTTCATGACCGGGCTGACCCAGATTGGTATTCCGAACCACTTCATCCGGCGCCTGAATATGCGCGAACAGCTGGTGCGCAACTGCGAGATCATTCCACTGGAAGTGATCGTGCGCAATTACGCGGCCGGTTCGATGTCGAAACGTCTTGGCATCGCAGAAGGGACGCAATTGCCACGTCCGATCGTTGAATATTGCTTCAAGGATGATGCTTTGGGCGATCCTCTTGTCACCGAGGAACATATTGCCGCGTTTGGCTGGGCCAGCCAGCAGGACATGGACGACATCCTCAGCCTCGCGCTGCGCGTGAACGATTTCCTGAGCGGCGTGATGCTGGCGGTGGGTATTCGTCTGGTTGACTTCAAGATCGAAATCGGGCGCGTGTTTGAAGGCGACTATCAGCGGCTGGTCGTTGCGGATGAAATCAGCCCGGACAGCTGCCGCCTGTGGGATATCAAGACCGGTCAGAAACTGGACAAGGATGTATTCCGCCGCGATCTGGGCAGTCTGACAGATGCCTATTCCGAGGTCGCCCGAAGACTGGGTGTGCTGCCTGCCAGCAACGTCACCAAGCCGACGCTGATCAACTAAATACCACGCCTTAGAAACGCCGCCCCCTCAGGGCGGCGTTTTGTCTTTGCCAAGTTGTTGGTAGAGCAGGGTGTTTGTGTGTGGCCGGGCCGTTTGATCAGATGACCATTCCGAAGCTTCCAGCTGCCGTGCCGGCAAAACTACTCGGGTCCAACTGACGGCGCAGGATCGTCACCTACCTGCGGCAAACTGCGTTTGAAACAGGGTTGTCGAAACCCATCAGGCGCGCTATCCCCCGCGCAACGAAATGGGCCTTGTATGCGGCCCTCAGGTGGAGTTGCCAAAATGAAAGCACGGGTTCATGTGATGCTCAAGAACGGGGTGCTGGACCCGCAGGGCGAAGCAGTACGGCACGCATTGGGTGCAATGGGCTTTGATCAGGTCGAAGGCGTACGTCAGGGCAAAGTCATCGATCTTGAGCTTGCCGATGGCGCAACCGAGGCAGACGTGACCGAGATGTGCGAAAAGCTTTTGGCCAACACCGTCATCGAACGCTACGAGATCGAACTGGTCTGATTGATGCGGGCCGCGCGTCTGATCACCTATCGTCAACCGCTTGAGGTGTCGACGATCCCCGATCCGGTTCCCGCCGAAGACGGTGTTGTGGTGCGAGTGCTGGCCTGCGGTGTGTGCCGGTCCGACTGGCACGCGTGGTCGGGCTCAGACTCGGACGTTGTCCTGCCCATGACACCCGGTCACGAGTTTTGCGGCGAGGTGGTCTCGGTCGGTGCGCGCGTTAAACGGTGGCGTGTTGGGGACCGGGTGATTGCGCCCTTTATCCTTGCCTGTGGGCATTGCCCGGACTGCGCAAAGGGTCATCAGACAATCTGTCCGAACCAGGTCGTGCCCGGCTTTACCTGTGACGGGGCTTTTGCTGAATATGTTGCCGTGGCTCATGCCGATGCCAACCTGACATCCTTGCCCGACAGCATCGCGCCTGAAATCGCCGCCGCATTGGGGTGCCGCGTAACCACGGCGTGGCAGGCGCTTGTTGGCCGGGCGCAGGTGCAGGGTGGTGAGTGGATTGCTGTATTTGGCGGCGGCGGTGTCGGAATATCAACGCTTCTTCTTGGCAAGGCGCTCGGCACGCGTGTTATCGTAGTCGATGTCGCCGAGGACAAGCTGGCCTATGCCAAAACTCTGGGCGCCGACGCGGTGGTCAATGCCGCGACATGTGATGCCCCACAGGCGGTGAAAGACATCACCGGTGGCGGCGCCGATGTTGCGATCGAGGCGCTTGGCGTCGAAGCCACGACCGTTTCCGCCATGCGATCCCTGCGCAAAATGGGGCGCATGGTGCAAATCGGAATGCCCACGGGGGACCATGCACAGATGTCGTTGCCGATGGATGTGCTCTATTCTGGTCAGCTCTCCGTATTTGGCACCCGTGGGATGCCAAGCTGGCGCTATCCGTCGCTGTTGTCGCTGATCGCGGGTCAAGGGGTCGACCTGAGCCCGCTGGTGACCCGGAAAATAACCCTGAACCAGGTAAGCGCCGAGCTTGCCGCTTTTGACCATCCAACGCCTCCGGGTGTTGCGGTTGTCACAGATTTTGTCTCGTAGGAGGGCCCGCCATGCGTGCAGCCGTAATCGTTTTCCCCGGATCCAACTGTGACCGAGATCTTGCCGTCGCCTTTGAGCAGGCCGGTTTTCAGGTCGATATGGTCTGGCACAAAGACGCGGCTTTGCCCGAAGGTATTGATATCGTGGGTGTGCCGGGCGGGTTCTCTTATGGAGATTACCTGCGTTGCGGCGCAATCGCGGCCCAATCGCCGATTTGCAAGGCCGTCGTCGAACACACGCAGCGCGGCGGTTATGCCGTAGGCATTTGCAACGGTTTTCAGGTTCTGACCGAAACCGGCATTTTGCCGGGCGCGTTGCTGCGCAATGCTGGGCTGAAATACATCTGCAAGACCGTTGGCCTAAAGGTTGAGACCAGCGACTGCGCGTTTACCAGCGGCTACAACGCAGGCGATGTGATCGGTATTCCGATTGCGCACCACGATGGCAACTATTTTGCGGATGACGCGACGCTGGCCGCGCTGAAAGATCAGGACCGGATCGCTTTTACCTATGCCGAAAACCCGAACGGCTCGATCGGGGATATCGCCGGAATCCTGTCGGAAAACCGCCGCGTTCTTGGCATGATGCCGCACCCCGAACGCGCAGCTGATCAGGGTCATGGCGGCACAGACGGGGTGGCGTTGTTCCGCGCATTGTCAGGTGTGTTTGAAGCGGCGTGACTTGAGGTCTCGCCCGCCGGGGCGTAACCTTTTGCCATGAACACAGAAGTTCGATCTGGCTGGTCAAATATGTTGAAACCGTTTCGTGGTGCGCCGCTGGGCTGGCGGTTGCGGCTGGCGGTTCTTGTTCTGCTGGTCGCGACAATTGCAACGGTCTGGGTGACGAACCGGCTGTTGACCGACAGGTTCACCGAATCCACGCGCAACCGGGCAGAGCTGCGACTGACGCTGTATTCGGGCAACTTGCTGAGTGAATTGCGCCGCAACTCGATTGTTCCGCAATTGCTGGCCCGCGACCCGACGTTGATTTCGGCATTGCAGTCAGGCGATTACACCCTGTCTACCCAACGCCTTATTTCATTCGTGGAAGAGATCGGCGCGGCCTCACTGGTTTTGCTGGACAGCGACGGGCGCACAGTTGCCGCGACCGACCGGAACAGGTTGGGCGAGGGGCACCGGAACACACCCTATTTTGTGGATGCGATCCGCTCGAACGCGACGATCTTCTCCGTTATTCCCAAGGACGCAGGCGGGTACAGCTTTGTGTATTCGCGCCGGTTGGAGAACGGGGCCGAGTTCCTGGGCGTAATCGTCGTCGAGGTTGACCTGCAAAAGTTCGAACGCGCCTGGGCAGGTATCTCGGATGCGGTGATGGTTACCGACAGCACCGGCAACATCATTTTGTCCACGGAACCCCGCTGGCGCGGGCTGGATGAGAACACGGCGATGCTGCGCCAACCTCCACAAGGTGCGATCCAGCGCGCCATCCGTGCAACAACCGATTGGACCGCGCTGCCGCCTGATGCCTATCTTCAGGGCGAAGCTGTGATGCGGATCGAGACGCGCATTCCGTTCCGCGGCTGGCAGATGACCTCGTTCACGACTTATGCCTCGATCCGGGAAAAGGTGAACAGCGTTCTGGCGCTGGAAATCATGGGGTTTGCGATTCTTCTGGCGCTTGCGTTCTATGCGTTGAGCCGTCGCGCCACGTTGCGCATGACCCTGTTCCAGCGCGAGTCGGCAGAGCTTCGCGCATTGAACGCACGGCTGCAGCGGGAAATCGCTGAACGTGAACGGGTTGAAAAGACGCTGGATTTGGCGGAACAGACGCTTGCGCAAAGCTCGAAACTGGCCGCCCTGGGCGAGATGTCGGCGGCGGTCAGTCACGAGTTGAACCAGCCTCTGGCGGCAATGAAAACCTATCTGGCCGGGGCCCGTCTGCTGCTGCGCCGCAACCGCCCGGAAGAGGCCCTTGCCAGCTTTGGTCGCATCGATGGTCTGATAGAACGGATGGGCGCAATTACTCGGCAGCTCAAGTCTTATGCACGCAAGGGCGCGGATGCGTTTTCACCAGTAAATCTTGGTGAAGCGCTGGCCTCGTCCCTGTCGATGATGGAGCCGCAACTGCGTCAGCGACACGTGAAGATCACACAGATCGTACCAGAGGAACCCGTGATCGTGATGGGGGACCGAATGCGCATCGAACAGGTCATGGTCAACCTCTTGCGAAACGCGCTGGACGCCACCAAATCAGTGGCGGAGCCGGATGTGGAAATCATCCTGGCAGCTGGTGACACGGCTGTGTTGACCGTACGCGACAACGGGCACGGAATCGAGGATATCGAAAACCTGTTCGAGCCGTTCTACACAACCAAACAGCCCGGAGACGGTGTTGGTCTGGGGCTTGCCATCTCGTCAGGGATCGTGAACGACCATGGGGGACGGCTGACTGCACGCAACGGCCAATATGGCGGTGCGGTGTTTGAAATGCAGTTGCCTGCACTGGGAAGCGACGGCCTTGAAGCCGCGGAATAACGAGGAATGACTATGGCACAAGCCATGAAAATTGCCATTGTTGACGATGAACAGGACATGCGCCAATCGATCAGCCAGTGGCTCGCTTTGTCCGGCTATGACACGGAAACCTTCGCCAGCGCGGAAGATGCGCTCAAGGTGTTGGGTCCGGATTATCCGGGGATAGTGATTTCGGACATCAAGATGCCCGGAATGGACGGCATTCAGCTTCTCAAAAAGCTGATGGGCGCTGACAGCACCTTGCCCGTGATCATGATCACCGGTCACGGCGATGTTCCGATGGCTGTTGAGGCGATGCGTGTCGGTGCATTCGATTTCCTTGAAAAACCCTTCAACCCCGACCGCATGTCTGAACTGGCCAAACGGGCCAGCAATGCGCGGCGTCTGACATTGGACAACCGCGCGCTGCGCCGGGAATTGTCCGGCGGCACCCAGATCATGAACAAACTGATCGGTGCCAGCCCGGTTATGGAACGCCTGCGCGAGGATATCCTCGATCTAGGTCAGGCGGATGGCCATGTGCTGATCGACGGAGAGACAGGGACCGGAAAGACGCTTGTCGCACACGCCCTGCACGCGGTTGGAAGCCGTGCCGGCAAGAAATTCGTGCTGGTGTCCTGCGCGGCGCACGAGGAAGACGCGTTGGCCAAACGTCTGTTTGGGCCGATGATGCCTGAAGACGCCCAATTGCCCGCCATCGAAGAGGCGCGGGGCGGAACGCTGGTTTTGGAAGATGTCGAAGCGCTCAGCGATTCCCTGCAAGCCAAGCTGCTCAGCGTGATGAACGAGCAGGGCACGCCGGCCGAGACACGCATCGTAGCGATCTCGAACCTGCAAGAGGCCGGAAAAACCTCCGAAGATGTCTTGCGGCCTGATCTGTTCTATCGATTGGCCGCCTTGCGCATCACCATGCCGCCCCTGCGCCAGAGGGGCGAGGACATCCTGACCCTGTTTACCCGTCTGAGCGAGCAGTTCGCCGAAGAATACGGTTGTGATGCGCCTCAGGTAAGCGCTCAGGAAGCCGCGCAGCTGTTGCAGGCGCCCTGGCCGGGGAACGTGCGCCAGTTGATCAACATTGCCGAACGCGCGGTACTGCAATCGCGCCGTGGGTCCGGAACGATCGCCTCGCTGTTGATGTCGGATCACGAGGAAATGCAGCCGGTCATGACCACCGAAGGCAAGCCGCTGAAGGAATATGTCGAAGCCTTTGAACGGATGCTGATCGACAACACGATGCGGCGGCACAAAGGATCTATCGCGTCTGTGATGGATGAACTGTGCCTGCCGCGCCGAACGCTGAATGAAAAGATGGCCAAATACGGCCTCCAGCGGTCGGACTATCTGTAAACTTTGTGACGGGGGCTCTGCCCCCGTCGCCTTTGGCGACTCCCCCGGGATATTTTTGGCCAGATGAAGGCGATCCCGCATGCCACGGTTGGGGGCGGTGCAGTTTGCCCATTGTCTTTTCCACAGGACTGCTTTTATTGTGTCCGGACGGGCCGGGCCAGTTTTGTGTCCATAAGCCCCGAATCATTGAGTTTCGCTGCTTTGCTGAAGGTGATGACATATTATTCGCCGCAAAGCAGACCGATTGTGCCCCTTTCGGGGCAATGTAGTACCTGAGCCCGGAACGTCTGGGCGAAAGGAATAAATGGGCAGGCTGCGGCTAACGCGCCTGTCGGAGAAGAACCGCGATGACGCGCGCGCAACGATTGAGTGACCGGGCAGGGGGCCACAGCGCCAGACCCTGCCGCGCGCCGTCCGATATCGCCCTGACAAGACACCTCCCCAAATGTGCCTGTCCACCTGGACGGGTCAGGACAACGCGTTTGGCGCGGTGCACCAAGGACACATGGCTAAGAAAATGCTTATCGATGCCACCCACGCGGAGGAAACCCGCGTCGTGGTGGTCGACGGAAACAAGGTCGAGGAGTTCGATTTTGAATCCGAAAACAAGCGCCAGCTTGCTGGCAACATCTATCTTGCAAAAGTAACACGGGTTGAGCCGTCGCTTCAGGCGGCCTTTGTGGATTATGGCGGGAACCGGCACGGCTTCCTCGCGTTTTCGGAAATTCACCCGGACTATTACCAGATCCCCATCGCCGACCGCGAGGCGCTGATGGAGGAAGATCGCGCCTATGCCGAGGCCATGAAGGCGCGGGATGAGGCCGACGAGGGCAAGCCGAAAAAGCGGCGTTCGCGCGCCCGATCAAAGGCCGCGGATCTTAAATCGGACGATCTGGTCGAAACGATTGAAGTTTCGACCGAGCCGACCGGTATGGAAACCATCGACCTTGACGATGCCGACATGGAGGTGCCCGAGGGGACATCGCCTATGGAAATCGTCGGTGAAACACCTGTTGAGGAGCCTGCGGACAACGAAGCGCCAGAAGCTGTGTCAGATGACACTGCTGAGGAAACGGCTTCGGAAGACGAGGCTCAGGCTGAAACGGTCGAGTCTTCACAAGACGATGCAGCAGGGGATTCTGATGACGCGGCGGATGCTTCAATCGCTGACGATGGCGATGAAGCGTCTGAATTGTCTGAGAATGACCCGGACGCAGATGATGGCGATGCGGATGAGGAACACGCTGACGCAGCCGCGAAAGATGACACGATTGAAACCGTAGCCGAGGAAGACGACAGCGAGGACATCCGCCCTCAGCGCAAGCCACGCCCACGCCGGTATAAGATTCAGGAAGTGATCAAAGTGCGCCAGGTGCTGCTGGTGCAGGTCGTCAAGGAAGAACGCGGCAACAAGGGGGCAGCCCTGACGACCTATCTGTCGCTGGCAGGTCGCTATTGTGTTTTGATGCCGAACACCGCGCGTGGCGGTGGGATCAGCCGCAAGATCACCAACGCAGTTGACCGCAAAAAGCTGAAAGAGATCGCCGCGGATATTGATGTTCCGACAGGGGCGGGTTTGATTATCCGGACTGCAGGCGCCAAGCGCACAAAATCGGAAATCAAGCGCGACTATGAATACCTGCAACGCCTGTGGGAGCAGATCCGGGCATTGACCCTGGAATCCATTGCACCTGCGAAGATCTATGAAGAAGGCGATCTGATCAAACGGTCGATCCGGGACCTTTATAACCGCGATATCGACGAGGTTCTGGTCGAGGGCGAGGGCGGATACCGCATCGCCAAGGACTTCATGAAGATGATCATGCCGTCCCATGCCAAGAATGTGAAACGGTACGAGGACGCGCTGCCGCTGTTTGCGCGCTATCAGGTGGAAAGCTATCTGGCGGGGATGTTCAACCCGACCGTTCAGCTGAAATCTGGCGGGTATATCGTGATCGGCGTGACCGAAGCGCTGGTGGCAATCGACGTGAACTCGGGCCGGGCCACGAAAGAAGGCTCGATCGAGGAAACGGCGCTGAAAACCAATCTGGAAGCCGCGGAAGAAGTGGCGCGTCAGTTGCGTCTGCGTGACCTTGCCGGTCTGATTGTCATCGATTTCATCGACATGGACGAGCGCAAGAACAATGCGTCGGTTGAAAAGCGTCTTAAGGACAAGCTGAAAACCGACCGTGCCCGCATTCAGGTCGGCCGGATTTCGGGTTTTGGCCTGCTCGAGATGAGCCGTCAGAGGCTGCGCCCGGGTATGATCGAGGCGACCACGCAGCCATGCCCGGCATGCCATGGCACCGGCCTGATCCGTTCGGACGACAACATGGCGCTGTCGATCCTGCGTCAGATCGAAGAAGAAGGCACACGCCGCCGCTCGCGCGAGGTTCTGGTGCGCTGCCCGGTCAGTATCGCGAACTTCCTGATGAACCAGAAGCGCGAGCATATTGCCCAGATCGAATCGCGCTATGGCCTGTCTGTACGGATCGAAGGCGATGTGCATCTGGTCAGCCCGGATTTCTCGATGGAGAAATTCAAGACCGCCAGCCGCATTGTTCCCGAAGCGACAGCTCCTGTCGTGTCGGTCGATGCCTCGCTGATGGATCTGGTGGATTCTTCGGAAGAGGAGGAAGCCGAAGAGGATATCGCGTCGATTGAAGATGATACCAAACCCAAGCGCAAGCGCCGCCGTCGCCGTCGCAAGAAAGGCGCGGGCAACGGTGACGCGGCGGAACAGGGCGCGGATGACGGCGAAGGGTCAGAGCAGGAGGATGCCGTAGGCGAATCCGCTGAAACGGAAACCGCTGTCGAGACAACCGAAGCCGAAGCAACGGAAGAGGAAAAACCCGCCAAGCCCAAGCGTAAGCGCGCTCCGCGTCGTCGTAAGAAAGATGCGGTAGCAGAAGAGGGTGCGGAACAGTCGGAAGCACTGGACACCGATGCCGGGGCCAATGCACCGGCGGTTGAAGAGGCGGCCTCAGACGCAGAAGCCGAACCTGCCGAGGCGGCTGTCGCCGAGCAAAGCGAAGCCGCTGAGGCTGTTGACGCTGCGCCGGAAGCAACAGAGTTTGCCGAGCAGACTGAGGAAGTCGCACAAGCTGAAGCGATCGTTGCGGTGGAAGAACCTGAAGTTCAATCTGCCGATGAGCCGATCGAAGACGCACCCGTGGAAGAAACACCCATGGCAGCAGAACCTGAACCGGTGCTTGAAACTGCGGCAGATGAACCTGAGCCAGAATCCGACAGGCCCAAACGGCGCGGATGGTGGTCGCTGGGCAACTGATGAAAGGGCGGGCAGATTTGCCCGCCTTTTTTATATCACAAAGTCAGTCGGTTTTTCGGATCAGATAGACCTGATGTTCGCCGTCCAAATCCTGAGACAGCAATGTGTGGCCAGCCTCGGCGCAAAAATGCGGGACATCGATGATGGCTGCCGGATCATCAGCCAGCACACGCAGTACAGAACCTCGCGGCATGGATTTCAGCCGTTTGCGGGCCTTGAGGACGGGCAGGGGGCACAGAAGGCCCAGCGCATCCAGCGTATCTGTAATCTCTGACATGATTTTCGGGATAGGGCGTAGTTGTAATATTGTCCAGATTCCAAGCACGAGGATGTGACTCATTGGCCCCGTGACGGACCGCCATTCATCACTTATGTGCTTAGACATGTTCGGAATAGAAATCATAGACGCGGGGCTGCTGCCCGCCATGTTTGTTGCCCTGCTGGGTGGCCTGATTAGCTTTCTGTCGCCTTGTGTGCTGCCCATCGTGCCGCCCTATCTGGCATATATGAGCGGCGTCACGATCAACGAAATGCAGGATGAGGCCCGCGCCCGGCGCAAGGCAACCATGTCAGCGCTGTTCTTTGTGCTGGGCCTGTCGACGGTTTTTCTGCTGTTGGGATTTACCGCATCTGCCTTTGGAGTGTTCGTGCTGCAAAATCAGGTGCTTTTTGCCAAACTGTCCGGTGCCGTTGTCATTGTCTTTGGTCTGCATTTCCTGAATGTCTTCCGCATCCCCTTTCTGGACCGCGAAGCGCGGATCGAAACCGGCGATTCCGGTGGCTCGGTCTTTGGTGCTTATATTCTTGGGTTGGCCTTTGCTTTCGGCTGGACGCCCTGTATCGGCCCCCAGCTGGGCGCGATCCTGTCCCTTGCGGCAACCGAGGCCTCGGTGGCGCGCGGCACGCTGTTGCTGGGTGTTTATGCAGCCGGATTGGGTATTCCGTTTCTGCTGGCAGCCATGTTTCTCAACCGCTCTATGACCGTGATGAACCGGATCAAGCCCTATATGGGCGTGATCGAAAAGGTCATGGGAGGGCTGCTGCTGTTCGTGGGCATCATGCTGATCACAGGCCTGTTCACCCGCTTCAGCTGGTGGTTGCTTGAAACCTTCCCGGCGCTTGCGAATTTCGGCTGAGCGTCTGCCCCCCTTACCTTGACCTAAAGCCTGCGTTAACTTGCGCGGCAGAAGGTAAAGGCATGAGCAGTCAGAGAAATCAGTCACAGGTTCGCAAACGCCGGGTGTTCTACATCCCCGGTTATGACCCAATGCCGCCGCGACGATATCGCGAGCTTTACCGAACCGAGTCGCAGGCGCAGGCCCGGATCTCGGGATATGAGATCGCCATGGCCCCCAAGTCTGTAAAAGGTCTGTTCGGCTGGTCCGTGACATCAATGCAGGACGGTGCGTCTGTTGAGACAGAGATCGAAGTACTGGTCTGGTCAGACATCGTGCGCGGCAGCATGTCCGCGTCGATCCCTTCAACCTATGCGCAGTTGGCCCACACGGCGTGGATATACATTTCGACCGGTGCTTTGTGGCGCCTGATGCGGTTGCGCAAGGGCCCGGTGATTGCGGCGCTCTATCCGGTGGCGATGTTGGTGTCTCAGCTGCTGGTTGCGTTTGCAGTCGTGTGGGCATGTGTGGCGATGGCTGGCTGGTGGGGTCTGTTTCCGGGTATCGCCGTTGCGGTTGCGCTGATGCTGTGGTTCCGCAAGATCGACAACCGGCTGTTTGCCTATTACCTGATGCATGATTACGCCTATTCCGCGCAGCTGAAGGGGGAAACTCCGCTTAAACTGAAGGACAGACTGGCCGTATTCCGCAAGGCGATTGAAGCCGCTCTGATATCCGGTGTGGATGAGGTACTGGTCGTGGGCCACAGTTCGGGCGCGCATATGGGGGTGTCTGTTCTGGCCGAGCTGATCCGCGACAGGGCTGTGCCGAAACAGGGGCCAGAGTTGTCGTTCCTAAGCCTGGGGCAGGTGATGCCTATGGTATCCTTTCTGCCAAATGCGCATGGCCTTCGGTCCGACCTTCAATTCCTGTCCTCCAGTTCAGACATCACGTGGGTCGATGTCTCGGCCCCCGGGGATGGCTGTGCATTTGCGCTGTGTGATCCGGTGGCCGT
This sequence comes from Ruegeria sp. AG7, assembly GCF_056541545.1. Classification (NCBI taxonomy): domain Bacteria; kingdom Pseudomonadati; phylum Pseudomonadota; class Alphaproteobacteria; order Rhodobacterales; family Roseobacteraceae; genus Ruegeria; species Ruegeria sp. AG7. The sequence continues at coordinate 113,824 of NZ_JBQFYP010000007.1, read as the reverse complement.
TACAGGGGTGGCCGGACCAGAGAAACGCTGGCCGCTTGTCCTGTCGGCGGCCTTTACCCAAACCCTGTTACCTGAACGTTGGAAAGCCTTGCGCTGGCGGTTTTTCCGGCTGCATTTTCAGTACCTTTGCGCCTTCGATAAGCCGGGTCTGTACGACTATTTTCGGATAACGGCAGGCCCTTTGACGCTAAAGCAGCGGTTCCTTGGGCGCACACCTTCGCGCAGCCGGATTGAGACGCCAGTGTCCAAATACACGTCGGTGCGCCCATGACCCCGCCCAAGCCCCAGCCACGCGCAGACAAGGTTTCCCTACTGCGCTATCTGAAACTGTTTCGTCAGGATCTGCTGTCTGCGCAGCCAGCGCGCCTTTATCGCGCGTGGATGGCCGAATTCAGGACACCCTTCTTTCGATCTTTCCTGATCAATCAACCGGACCTGATTGACACCGTCCTCAGGAAACGCCCCGAAGATTTCCCTAAATCGGGCCGGATCAGCGAAGGCCTGCGCCCCTTGCTTGGAAATTCGGTGTTTCTAACCAATGGAGAGACGTGGAAACGTCAGCGGCGCATCATTGACCCGGCATTTGAGGGCGGGCGGCTGAAAGACACGTTTCCCGCCATGCTGGCCGCGGCAGACGCATGTGTTGAGCGGTTGCGGCCCCATGTCGGCAAACAGATCGAAGTCGAAGAACAAACAAGCCACGCCGCAGCGGATGTGATTTTTCGCACCTTGTTTTCGGTGCCAATTGACCACGCCATAGCCAGCAAGGTGTTTGAAAAGTTCCGCAACTACCAGCGCGAACAACCTCTGCTGAACCTTGCAGCCTTCGTTCCGCTGCCCAAATGGATGCCTCGGTTTCACTCCCGGACGACACGGAAAAACGCCGAAGACATTCGTAACCTGATCACTGACCTGACCCATGAGCGGGCTGAGGCGATCAAGGCCGGAACCGCCCCCGATGATCTGGCAACCAAGATCATGACGACCGCTGATCCTGAAACCGGCCAGTTTTTCGGGCCCGAGGAGATGGTTGATCAGGTCGCGATCTTCTTTCTGGCAGGCCATGAGACCAGCGCATCGGCTCTGGCGTGGACATTGTATCTGCTGGCAATTTATCCCGAATGGCAGGAAAGGATTGCTGACGAATCTGCCGCTCTGGACGATCCGACATTTGCCTCGGTTTCCAAACTCAAGATCAGCCGCGACGTGTTTCGCGAGGCACTGCGCCTTTACCCACCAGTTCCCATGATGGTGCGAGAGGCCACGTGCCCACACCGTTTTCGAAACAGGGACGTTCCCAAAAGGTCACAAATCGTAATCAGCCCCTGGCATCTGCACCGTCACGAACGATTATGGGACAACCCCGACAGCTTTGACCCGACTCGCTGGAACAGTGAAAACGGCAAGACATGCCAGCGCGAAGCATATATCCCGTTCTCCGCAGGTCCCCGCGTTTGTACCGGGGCCGGGTTTGCCATGGTCGAAGGGCCGCTGATCCTGTCGATGCTGGTGCGAAATTTCAAATTCGAAACAATCAGCGGCAAAACGCCGGTTCCGGTGGCCCACCTGACCGTTCGATCCAGGGATGGCATATGGTTGCGGCTGATTGAGCGCTAACAAACTACCATCGGTCCTGACTGTGATGTATGCGGGGGGAGACATCGGAATCATCATTGAACGGGAAAACACTATGGCCAAAGCAGAACAGCGCGCGCAGATGATCAACGGCGCAGGCTTTATCGCGGCATTGGATCAAAGCGGCGGCTCGACCCCGAAAGCTTTGGCGTTGTACGGCGTTGACGCGTCGACCTACAGTTCGGACGCTGAGATGTTCGGTGAAATACAAAAGATGCGCGCGCGGATCATTCTGGCAAATGACTTCACCAAGGACAAAGTCATCGGTGCGATTCTGTTCGAACGCACCCTCGGGGAAGAGATCGAGGGCCGCAAGGTCGCAGATTACCTTTGGTCGGTCAAAGGCATCGTGCCTTTTCTGAAAATCGACAAGGGCCTCGAGGATCAGGCCAACGGCGTTCAGCTGATGAAGCCGATCCCCGGTCTGGCCGACACGCTGGCAAAGGCAGAAGGCGTATTCGGCACCAAGGAACGTTCGGTCATCCACGAGGCTAATGCCGAAGGCATCGCGGCCGTGGTCGCCCAGCAATTCGACGTAGCCCGTGAAGTGACTGACGCCGGGATGGTTCCAATCGTCGAACCGGAGGTCAACATTCATTCAGAAACCAAGGCCGAGGCCGAGGAGATTCTGAAAGCTGAAATCCTGAAGAACCTCGACCAGCTGGTCGAAGGGCAGGAGGTCATGCTGAAGCTGACGATCCCGACACAGGCAAACCTGTATGACGAACTGGCCGACCATCCGCGCGTTCTGCGCGTTGTCGCGCTGTCAGGCGGGTATTCGACCGAAGAGGCCTGTAACCTGCTGAGTCAAAACGGCAAAATGATCGCGTCTTTCTCTCGCGCACTGACCGAAGGTCTCTCGAAACAGCAATCGGACGCCGAATTCAACGCCGCTTTGGGCGGCAATATCGACAAGATTTTCAAAGCCTCTGTCTGATCCTCAGACGGGTTTCGTGAAAGAGCGGCGCAACTGTGCCGCTTTTTTTCTGCTGATACAGCCCTCGGCATGGTCATTGACCAGTCCCATGGCCTGCATGAACGCAAACACCGTCGTGGGGCCAACAAACTTCCAGCCCCGTTTCTTGAGGTCCTTCGACATCGCCACCGACTCGGGCGATGTGGATGCCGATTGTGGGGGCGGCGGGGTTTCCGCCTCATACCGCCAGACATAAGCCGCCAGCGATCCTTCAGACGCCACCAGCTCCTGCGCGCGGCGGGCGTTATTGATCACAGCCTCGATCTTGCCCCGGTGGCGAATGATCCCATCATTTTGCAGCAGACGTTCAACATCAACTTCAGAGAACTCGGCCATCTTGTTGAAATCAAAACCGTAAAACGCTTCTCGGAAATTCTCGCGCTTGTTCAGGATCGTGCGCCAGCTAAGACCCGACTGAAAACTTTCCAGGCACAGTTTCTCGAATAACCGCTGATCATCCGAGACCGGAAAACCCCATTCGTTGTCATGATAGTCAAAGAATTCCGGCGCGGCCTGGCACCAGGAACACCGAGGTTGACCGTCTGGCCCCAATACTGTGTTGCTCATGTATGTACCCCTTTTGTTCCTCGGGGACGTTACACCCAACGACCAAGATCTGACAAGTGTTAAACCTTGTCTCGGTACCAGTTCAGAATAAACACGCGAATAGCCGAGGCCAATCCGGTTTCCGGGTCGCGGTCAACATCAATTTGCGCAGCCAGTGCATTGATTGGCTGATCTTTTTCTTTCGCAATGTCGCGAAATGCCCGCCAGAATTCATCTTCAAGCGAGACAGATGTCCGGTGGCCCTTGAGGGTCAATGAACGTTTTACCGGGCGACCGCTCATTCATCCAGCTCGTGATTGTCAAGGTCACGCTTCTGCTTGTCCTGCTGAAGCCTGACAATTGCTTTCTCGGACTTGGTGCGCCCAAAGGCGACGGCATTCTCATCTGCGCGGGCCTTCTTCTCGGCCCGCGCCTTTTCTTTTCGATACCGGTTCAGGTTGACCGGCTTGCCCATTAGTCTTTCGGGCCGATCATCTGTTCGGGGCGTACAACGGCATCAAAGGTTGCCTCGTCCACAAACCCCAGCGCAATGGCTTCTTCCTTGAGGGTTGTGCCGTTCTTATGCGCGGTCTTGGCGACCGTGGTGGCGTTGTCATAGCCGATGGTCGGGGCCAGCGCCGTCACCAGCATCAGCGATTCCTTCATCAGCTTGTCGATGCGCGGCTCATTGGCCTTGATGCCCAGCAACATCCGCTCGGTAAAGCTGTCGGCGGCGTCGCCCAGCAGCTGGATCGATTGCAACAGGTTGTAGGACATCATCGGGTTATAGACGTTCAGCTCGAAATGGCCCTGACTGCCTGCAAAATTCATCGCGGCGTTGTTGCCCATTACGTGCGCAGCGACCTGTGTCAGCGCCTCGGCCTGGGTCGGGTTCACCTTGCCGGGCATGATGGACGAGCCGGGCTCGTTCTCGGGCAGGATCAGTTCGCCAAGCCCCGAACGCGGGCCAGAGCCCAGAAAACGGATGTCGTTGGCGATCTTATAGCAGCTGCCCGCGATGGTCGCCAAAGCCCCGGACATAAAGACCATAGCGTCATGAGCGGCCAGCGCTTCGAACTTGTTTGGCGCAGTCACGAAGGGCAGGCCGGTGATCTGCGCCATATGACCCGCAACAGCTTCGCTCCAACCGTTTTGGGTGTTCAGGCCGGTGCCTACGGCGGTGCCGCCCTGCGCCAGCTCATAGATGCCGGGAAGCGCTGCGTGAACGCGTGCAATCCCCTGACGGATCTGGTGGGCATAACCGCTGAATTCCTGCCCCAGTGTCAGAGGCGTTGCATCCTGTGTATGGGTCCGGCCAATCTTGATGATGTCCTTGAACTCATCAGCCTTCTGCTCAAGACCAGAGGCCAGCTTTTCAAGCCCGGGCAGAAGGACGTCACGAACACTCATCGCCGTGGCAATGTGCATCGCAGTTGGAAAGGTGTCATTCGACGACTGACCCATGTTGCAGTGATCGTTCGGATGCACGGGGTCTTTTGAACCGATTACACCGCCCAGAATTTCGATGGCGCGGTTCGCGATGACCTCGTTCGAGTTCATGTTCGACTGGGTGCCGGAACCCGTCTGCCAGACGACCAGCGGAAAGTTGTCGTCAAACTGGCCGTCGATCACCTCACCCGCAGCCTGAATGATGGCATCGGCAATTCTGGCATCCAGCTTGCCGGTTGCCTTGTTCTCCATCGCGCAGGCTTGCTTGATCACGCCCAGCGCACGCACAATGGCAATGGGTTGTTTTTCCCAACCGATCGGAAAGTTCATGATCGAACGCTGCGTTTGCGCCCCCCAATACTTGTCGGCAGGAACCTCGAGCGGGCCAAAGCTGTCGGATTCGGTGCGGGTCTGAGACATCTGTCACTCCGTCTGGTATGCTGTTGTATGCCGTTTAGCCGCAGCTAAGCCGTGACGCAATCGGCCAGTTGCGCGCACCTTAAACCCAAGGGCGTCAAAGGTATAGGCGCGGGGTGCGTCACTTTTATTGTTATCGTCGGGGAATGTGCCATTGTGCGCGGCCCCCTCTCAGCTACAATAGGTTAGTAGCCGCCTTGGAGGACAAGATGTCGAATTTCCATCGCATTACGCTTGAAAAAGCGATCGTGTTATTTGCTGTCTGTGCTTTGTGGCTGTCCGTTTTGGGCGCATCTGCGCGCGCCGCGGACATTACCCCGTTCCTGGGGGATTATGTGGGCTCGGCAAATGTCGTGGATGCGGACGGAACCTCAACTCCAAGGGATATGAGCGTTTCAATTTTCGAGACCAAAAACGGGTTCAACGTCAGCTGGCAAACCACCACCTACAAGCTAGACGGGCGGGTAAAAGAACAGCAGTTCTCGATTGACTTCGTGCCCTCGGACCGCCCGGATGTGTTCTCGGCCGCGATGAAACGCAATGTGTTCGGTCATGAGGTTCCGCTGGACCCGATGAAAGGTGAACCCTTCGTATGGGGACGTATCGTTGGCGACACACTGACCGTGTTTTCGTTGTTCATCGACGTGGACGGCGGATATGAATTGCAGCAGTTCGACCGAACACTAGCCGAAGACGGGCTGAACCTGTCATTTTCACGCTTCATAGACGGCCAGAAATCCCGATCAGTCGAAACATTTCTGATGAAACGCTGAACCCCGCGCCGGGCGGGGCTCAAAGGCTTATTTGCGGAAGCTGTCCAGCGACACGACATCGGCGTCGTGATGTGCCTCTTCTTCCTCTTCGACCTCGATCAAGTCATCTGCAACATAATCGTCATCATCTTCGTCGTCCGGGCTTTCGAACCGCAGTCCAAATTCCACCGATGGATCGACAAAGGTCTTGATCGCGCCATAAGGAATATAGAGCGGTTCCGGCGCGTCCCCGAAATTGAGAGTAATGGCGAACCCGTTCTCTCCGACTTCGAGGTTTTCAAACCAGTGCTGCATGACGATTGTCATTTCTTCCGGATACCGGTCGCGCAGCCAATCCGCGATGTCCACGCCATCTTCGCGTGTGTCGAAGGTAATGAAAAAGTGATGCGCTCCGGGCAGACCGGATTTCGATACATCCGTCAGCACAGTCTTGATAAGCCCGCGCATGGCGGTGTGCATCAGGTTGCCATAGTCGATGCCTTGCGACATGTGTCATCCTCAAAAGTGGTTAAGCTCAGCATAGGGGTTTTGTTCGGAAACGAAAGGGCAGGTATGATCGGATTGATCAGATATTATGCGCAGCCAGCCCTGCCATTGACATCAGAACCAGCACCGTACCGATCCCCAATTTTAGTCTAAATATCAATATTCCAGCAATAAAGGTTAACGCAAGCGCCGGGATATCGAGCGAGGACAGTCGGGGCACGGGTATTGCCGTCGGACCCAAATTCATATCTGGCACCGATTCGAAAAGAACATTCAGGGCAAACCACACGGAAAGGTTGAGAATCACTCCGACAACAGCGGCGGTGATGCCGTGAAGGGCGGCAGACAGGCGCGGACGCGTGGCCAGACGGTCAAGATAGGGGGCCGTCAGGAAAATCCACAAAAAGCAGGGCACGAACGTTGCCCATAGTGCGACAGCGCCCGCAGCAAGCGCCAGTGAGAATCCACCGTTGATCTGCCCCGCCAGCATGGCGACGAACTGCGTAACCAGTATCAATGGTCCGGGGGTGGTTTCCGCCAGCCCCAATCCGTCGATCATCTGGTCTGCACTGATCCAGTGGTACCGATCCACAACGGTTTGCGACATATAGGCCAGAACGGCATAGGCACCACCAAAGGTCACAACGGCCAGACGGGCAAAGAACCACCCCAAATCGCTGAGCAATTGATGCCCGCTGAGTGTCAACGCAACAAGCGGCCCCAGCCAAAGCGGCAACCAGATCGCTATCGTCCGGGCCGAGCGGGCAAGGTGCGGCGTGTCCTGAGCCGTGGCTGCCTCAGCGGGTCCTTGATGACGCAAATACCCCCACAGGGCCGCGATCAGAATGATCAGCGGGAAGGGCAGGTTGAACAGAAAGATCGACAGAAACGACAGGCCCGCGATGACACGATGTTCCATATCCGTCAGCGCCTTACCTGACAGCTTGCGCAGGGCTTGCAGGACGATCACGATGACGGTCGCCTTGATGCCGGTAAATGCGGATTGCACCAGTGGAACGTCGCCAAATGCTGAATAAAGCGCGACTAGAACAGCAATGACAAACGCCCCTGGCAAAACGAACAGGCTGCCCGCAATCAGCCCGCCCACGACACCGCGCAAGCGCCAGCCAGCATAGGTTGCCAATTGCATTGCCTCTGGACCGGGCAGCAACATGCACAAGGAAAGCGCGCGCAGATAGGTCTGTTCATCCAGCCAGGGCCTGCGCTCGACCAGTTCTTGATGCATCAGCGAGATCTGGGCGGCGGGGCCGCCAAATGACAACAGGCCGATCCGTCCGAATACCTTGAAAAGGTCCAGTGCCGAAGGTCTCATGCGCCATGACCCGATGGCCAGTCATGCTTTTCATCAAACCCGTCGCGTGCCCAGCGGAACAGAGCATCATAAAGGTGCAATCCGGCTTCAAGTTGAGCATGGTCATCGCGATACTGGCGGGACAAACCTACCGAGAACGCCAGCAACCCAGCGGCTTCCGGGGCCAGATCATGCTGGTCGGTATCCGCAGCGCGAATGATCCGGGCCATACGCTCAAGCGCCTCGGTTCGCAGGTCAAATGCCCGGATCATCGTGTCAAATGTGCAGCCGCTGTCCTGATGCGTCCAAAATGTACTCGGAACGTCAAAGGGGGTGGCATCAAAATGATCAACGACTCCCTGAACTTCTTCCGACGCGACGAAAAGGAACCGTGCCTTGCGGTCAACAAACCGGCGGATCAGCCAGGGGCAGGCGATGCGGTCAATTTTGGGTCTTTGGCGCGTAACCCACAATGTGCTGCCATTAACGCGCGCCGGTAATACCGACTGGGGGATCAACGGCGCCTCACGCTGTTCGTGCCACCCTTCAAACCCACCTTCCAGATGTTCGGCGTTTTTGCCCGCCCCTCGTAGCCAGGACGCTACCCCCTGACTGAGCTTTTTGCCCTTGTGGCAGATTATTACACAAGGGTCGTTACCAATCAGACGACTCATCGCGTCGATTTCCGTGTGCGGACAGCGAATTGATCCCGGAATCAGCCGCGGATTCTTACTGAAATCCGCATCAGTGCGTATATCGATCAGAACAGGCGCCTGAGGCGTTCCGATTAACCGGCTCAATTGGGTCGGTGTAATGGCGTTAAGAGCAGCCATAGCATGTCTCCTTTAGTCATTCGGATCCATGCGAAGCTTGGGCTGACGCCTCACGGGGTGTTCGCAAGCTGACCCCCTGCGTCAGTGCTACCGCGCAAGAACATAGGGGGTCAAGATTGCGGTTTGAACCGTCAGGACCAGTCGAGCCGCTGACCGGTCATGCACACGGGAAGGGTATCGGCGGGAAACTGCCCCATCTCTTCAAAAAACGAGATGAAATCGAAATGATTATACGCTTCGACCATCTTATTGTCTTTGAACCGGGCCATGACCTGACCGGTCACCTCCAAAGGGGCACCGTTATCGGCCCGGCACGTCTGCACATGCAGGATTGCGGATACCCAATCGCCGTTTTCGATGATCTTGGGCAAATCCACCTTGATATCCCCTAAGACATGACGAAACGCCGTGACGAGGTCCCGAAAATCGTCCGCACCCACCTGCATTTCGGGGATCAGCCCCTCGGCCATGGTTTCGGGTGCAAAGAACTGATCGATCGCCTCGGTGTTTCCGTTTTCTCAAACCTCAGAATACTAGGATCTGAGTATCTCTGAATTCGTCATCCCAACGCTCCTGTCCAACTGCCAACACTATGGCAAAAAGGAATGAACAAACTCTGAATCTGCGCAAAGGCGGCATAAATATCAGACATATTGGGGGGAAGTGCAGGTTTCTGTTGCCAGGTACCTGCGAACCCCGCCTTACGCGGCTAGGCGCAAGGACTTAAGTTTCGGTCTTGTTACTGCTTACGCAGCAACTGCAACCGGAGCACGATTGTCGTTTGCAATTGTACTGTTTTCGCCGGTAACGGTAGCAGACAGCCGAGACAAAGCTAACCCCTTTAGACGTTCGTCGATCCTGTTTCGGCCCCATGATCCTCAAACGAAGGATTTTGGTGGAGCCGCCGGGTACCGCCCCCGGGTCCGATCCGCTTATTACGAGCGCGTTTATGTCCATAGTCCCGAAGGACATCTCATATATAGGTGAGGTGAGCGGCGGATGCAAACCCGGATTGCGTATCTTTGTTTGCCGTTATTACAAAGCGTTACGAAGTTATGTTGAAGTTGGCGGCGATCAAGCACATCTCCAGTACCCGTTCGATTCCACCGAAAGTAGCTGCCTTCAAGAAAGGCGGGTTATCCAGCGCCAATGGCAGGAACCGGTCTAGCGCGGCACCGGCATTGATTACGCCCAAGGACAGTGCGTTCCGGCCCAAAGGAAAGCGATTAAACCGCCGACCACAGCCCCAAAAGACCAACCAAAACAAGGCTCAGCGCCCAGATGAGTTCAAGGTTGAACCAGCTGCGGGACAAGAAACGCAGCCCCAGCCAACGATAAACGGCGAAGGCCAGAAACCCTCCGCCCAGAACCATGGCGGCGGTGTGCAAGGCCGCGACCCCCAGAACCAGCAGACCGTTGGTTGTCATGATTTTGGAAATCGCCTGATGACCGGCATCCAGTTCATCCAGCTGGCACAGACCCAGATAAATCGGAACCAGCATGAGGGCGGCCCCATGGGCAAGGGCCACGAGAAACGACCACAGCGCCAGTTTGCTGGGTGGTATACGCGACAGAAAACGGGGATGGCGGCGGGTGATTGCAATGTAAAGCCCCATCGCGATGACAATCAACGCAGCCCCGATGCGGATTTCCTTTTGATAATCGACCAGAACGGCCATCAGCGCAAAGGGCAGAAGGACACCCAGCATGGCAACGAAATGCCCACCGGCCAAGGCCGCCAGTGCGCGCCACAGGGCGGATTGGCGCTGCTCCATCAGGGCCGAGGAAACCGCCAGCGGCCAGCCCATCCCGGGGTTCAGCCCGTGATACGCGCCGCTCAGAACAACGGCCAGCCAAAGGCCAGCCGTTGATGTCATCAGGGTTTCCAATTCAGACCGAGGGGTAACAGAAACTGTCGGTTGAACAATCTCCGCCCTCCAGCCGGATTTGGTGGCTGCGATATCCATTGGGGAAATCGACCCAGAATTTCGGGTCCAAAACCAGCCCGCCATTCTCGCCCACATCCGCCTTGACCATGGCCGCACCGCCTTCTTCGGGATAGAACTGATCGTCCCACGTGGAATAAAGCGAATTGGTCCAATAGACGCGTTTACCATCGCGGCTGATCTCGACCATTTGCGGCCCATAGCCAAAAGTCTGACCGTTCGGATGTTTGGTCTTTTTGACAATCCCTCCGATTTCGACCTTCCCGGCAAGGGTCGGGTTCATCGGATCGGACACATCATATTGATGCATCTCGCCGGTGCCCCAGCAGGCGACATAGAGGTATTTGTCATCCAGACTCAGGTCGATATCGGTGACCAGTGGTGGTACGGCGGCAAACCCCTTGAGAAGATCAGGAAGATCATCTGGATCAGCGGGTTGCGGGTCGATGGTGATCGTTTTCTTGGCTTCGAACGTGCCGTCGTCATTGCGCCACCACGTAAAGATTGCGCCTTGAAGGTTGGTGGTATCAACGACAACGCCGCAGAACCCGTGTTGTTTGACCGGGTCATGCGCGGGCCGGATTTCCAACGCCATCTGGTGGTTTTCGCCCAGATCGATGGTCTGAATATTGGTCCGGTTGCGCAGGTTCCAGAAATGGATGCGATGACCGTATTTGTTCGAAAGCAGATCCTCTGCCACCAGCCCGTTTTCAAATTGTGGGGGAAGGCCCCATTCGGAACTGACCATGTAATCGCGCGGCAGATTCCACCAGAAATCATAATGCTTGTCCTGCACGCCGCGCTCGATCTCATAGCGCCCGATGATCTCGAAGCTTTCACAATCCATGATGAAAATACCCGGAGGACCATCCGTGCCGTCCTCGCCGCCGCCGCCCAGCGTGCTGACATAGATGCCTTCCGGCCCGCAATGGATCGTGTGCGGTCGTGAATACCCGGTTTTATCAAAGACTTCCTCGGGTTCGATGATCTTGTGAATCTTCGCCTCAAGCGGGTTCTTTACATCGATGATGTATATCCGGCTAGAACGGATACCGGGGATGATCAGATAGCGACGTTCCAGAAACGCATGACCGCTGAGCGGTGACAGCGATGAGGAACAGGCATTCCAGCCGAAATGGTGAAACTCGTCGCCTTTTTCGGGCATGATCACCTGATGCACGATCTTCCCGAAATCGGCCGAGGTTGGATCGACATTCACAACTGCCAGCCCGTCAGGTTGCGAAAAATCGGGGCTGAGCATCAGCGTGAAAGCAAGCGTTTCAGCAGGGCCTTCCATTGCCAGCTTGGCTGACGGATAAAAGGTTGGGTCCGGTCTTTTGTTCATAACGTCCTCCCGTAAGTCATTGTCATTCAATTCATATTGAGAGTTCCGGTCTTGACGCCGGATGACATTCTGCCTGCTCGTACCTTTGCCTTTGAAAGTTTGTTTCCGTTTAAGCCCTCAGGCCGGTTTCCGTTTGCGTTCGGCCACATCGTGGGCCAGTTGCTGTGTGTAATGTTCCAGATCGACCAGCGCGGCGTCGACGGTATCTGCGTCTCTGGCCTCAAGCGCGTCTGCAATTCTGGTGTGCAATGCGATGATTTCTTCGCGCGAACGTGCCGTGAAGGTAATCATGTTCATCAAAGGCTGCATCGCCTCGACCGCGCCAGCCAGTTGATAGGACAGGACCGGGTTGTCGGCCCCGTCCACCAGGGCCCTGTGGAACGTGACGTCTGAGGCACAAAATGCCTCATCCGTCAGGCCGGGCTGGGACTGGCGAAAAATTTCCGCCCGCATCGTGGCAAGCTGATCCGCCGTTCGTCTTTGGGCAGACAGGGGGGCACAGGCGCGCTCCAGCGCATAGCGGGCCTCGCAGGCCGTATCAAAGCTGACCGCGTTCATCGACAGCAGCAGGGTCGAGGTTGTGATCTGCTGCGAATAGGCATCTTCGAAACTCAGGCGGTTCACGAACGCACCTCCGGTAGCGCCACGCTGCGTGCGGATCAGGGACTGCGCCGCCAGTCGTTTCAAAGCCTCACGCACCGTTGGGCGCGAGACCTGAAATTGCTCGGAAAGTTCCGCTTCCGAGGGCAGGCGCGCATCCACGATCAACTCGCCTGAAACAATCGCGTCCCGGATGGCTTGCGCAATCTGGGCAGACAGGTCGGCGGTTTTCCGAGGTGCGGTTTTCATGTTCAGAAGACCCTGAGCAAATTTTTATTTGTCTGACATTTAAAAGTCTGACATTTGAAAAGCAAGAGAGTTGAGTCGGGAGGCCGAAGTGAGTCGTACTTGGCTGCGCAGCGGAATGTGGCTGGGCTTTTATGTCCTGATCCTGTGGGCGTGGTGGGTCATGTTCGCGATGGGCCGCGACATGGACCTTGACCTGATTGGTCGTCCGGGGCCCATGGGGCAGGCGATGGCTGCGATGGACCCGCGCATGGATATGTACATGCCGATGGCCGAGTTTGGCACGCTGTTCTGGATGTGGGCGATCATGATGGCGGCCATGATGCTGCCGACACTTGTGCCAACCCTGCGCAGCTATGACGACCTGATCCGCGGTGCCAATGGCACCCGTGCCGGTTGGCTGGGTGTACTTGCAGGGTATTCGTTGGTTTGGGTCGGGTTTGCGGCTGTGATCGCGGGAACGCAGCGGGCCCTGCTGTTTGGTGGCGTGATTGATATGCTGGGCATTGCCAGGTCCGGCTGGGTTGCGGGCGGGTTGATGATCGTAGTTGGCGCGTTTCAGTTCTCGCGCGCCAAAGAGGTCTGCCATGGTGTGTGCCACGCCCCTATGGCCTATTTCCTGGGCCATTGGAGAACTGGATTTGCGGGCGGCGTCCGCATGGGGCTGGACCTTGGTGCCTTCTGCGTCGGATGCTGCTGGGGTTTCATGGCGCTTGGTTTTGTGGGCGGTGTCATGAGCCTTTTGTGGATGGGTCTTGCGACCCTATTCATGGTTTTGGAGAAACTTCCCCAGATCGGTCATGCTGTAACCCGACCGGTGGGATTTGTATTGATTGCGGGCGGTCTTGTCCTGCTCGTTTACCCTATTAACTACGGAGGATAAGCCAATGGCAAAGAACAGAAAACCGGATGCCGACCGGTTGCCCGTCAGCCAGCGTATCGACAGCCGGATGCCCAATCCCAAACGTCGCGAGATGAGCCCGACGGACTGGGCCATCAAGGGGGAGTTGATCCTGAACTGCTCGTGCGATGTGTTCTGTCCCTGCGTCGTTTCACTGGGCGCGCACCCTCCGACCGAAGGGCATTGTCATGCCTGGATGGGTATTGTCGTTGATGAGGGCCATTATGAGGGCGAGGACCTGTCGGGTCTGAATATCGGCCTGCTGGTCGATATTCCCGGCCGGATGGGCGAAGGCCAGTGGAAAGTGGCGGCTTACGTAGATGAGCGCGCCAGCGGCAAAGCCTATAACGGGCTGCTGCAAATCTTCAGCGGGCAGGCGGGCGGTACCACCGGTCTGTTCACCATGCTCGTCAGCGAAATCATCGGGGCCGAACGGGCACCGGTTCAGATCGAGCGTGACGGCACCAAGCGCCGCATCATGATCGGCCGCAAGATTCAGGGTGAGATCGAGATGCTGGCGGGCAAAGACCCCGAACATCCCGTGATGGTTTCAAACTCCAAATACTGGATGGGTCCTGACATCATCGTGGCGCGCGGCACCAAGTCGAAAGTGCGCGACTACGGGCGCGTTTGGGATTTTGGCGGCAAGTCCGCTGAAATCTGTCCGATCGATTGGCACGGGCCCAAGTGATGATCACAGGCGCGCTTGCGCAAGAGATGGCGCGGTAAAATCACTGGCAAAACTCGCAGTTGGCCGAGTTTCTGCAATAGTTGTCGCATCAGAAACTGACTGTTGATTGGGCCAATCAAAAGGTGCTTAGTCGTAAAAGAGGTCGACATCACAATGTCTTACGAAAACTGTGTCATCCATATCTTCAACCATCAGACCCACCACCGGGATCAATTGCACAAAATGCTGACCGAAGTTGGTTCGCAAACGCCCGTCAGCGACATCGTCTTTATGCCCAAGGAGGTTTGAATGCCGCAGATTTCCGCCTCTCGCCGCTTGCGGCGCACACCGTTTTCAGAAGGGGTCGAGGCCGCAGGGGTCAAGGGATACACGGTTTACAACCGCATGCTGTTACCCACGGTCTTCGACAGCATCGAAGCCGATTACCGGCATCTGAAATCCCATGTGCAAGTCTGGGATGTCGCATGCGAGCGGCAGATCGAGCTGCGCGGACCGGACGCCGCGCGCTTGATGCAGATGCTGACCCCGCGCGATTTACGGGGGATGTTGCCGGGGCAATGTTTCTATGTCCCCATCGTGGACGAAACCGGAGGCATGCTGAATGACCCGGTTGCGGTAAAACTGTCCGAAGACCGCTGGTGGATTTCAATCGCTGACAGCGACCTGTTGTTGTGGGTCAAGGGAATCGCCGTTGGATATCGTCTGGATGTGCTGGTGGACGAACCGGATGTGTCACCTCTTGCTGTTCAGGGTCCCAAAGCCGACGACCTGATGGCGCGTGTCTTTGGCGACCGGGTGCGCGACATCCGGTTCTTCAAATTCGATATGTTCCAGTTTGAAGGTCGCGATCTGGCTGTGGCGCGATCGGGCTATTCCAAACAAGGCGGGTTCGAGATTTATGTGGAAGGCAGCGATATCGGCATGGCCCTGTGGAACGCCCTGTTTGCAGCAGGGGAAGATTTGCAGGTGCGCGCCGGATGCCCGAACGTGATCGAACGGATTGAAGGCGGCCTTTTGTCTTATGGCAATGACATGACCGACGACAACACCCCGCATGAGTGCGGTTTGGGCAAGTTCTGCAACACACATACCGCGATTGGCTGTATCGGTCGGGACGCGTTGCTGCGTGTGGCCAAGGAAGGGCCTGTTCAGCAAATCCGCCCCGTCGCCATTGCCGGCGATCCTGTACCGGGCTGCGACCGCCCATGGGGCCTTTACGCGGACGGCAAGCGTGTGGGGCAGGTGACCTCGGCCGCGTGGTCACCCGATTTCAACACCAACGTCGCCATTGGCATGGTACGCCTGAGCCATTGGGATGCGGGAACGGAGCTGGACGTAGAAACACCAGATGGAATGCGCCGCGCGACCGTGCAGCCGCATTTCTGGATTTAAAGGGGGGTTTTGGGGGCGCTGCCCCCGTCGCTGCGCGACTCCCCCGGGATATTTGGGGCCAGGTGAAGCAACGGGCCGGTTACAGAAACACGAAAGGAATTGAGAGATGTTCAATGCACTTGTGATGGACAAGGACGAAGAAAGCGGTTTGGCGAGCGCGTCGGTCAGGCAACTCACGCTGGATGATCTGCCGCATGGCGACGTCACGGTCGCGGTTGAATATTCCACAGTGAACTACAAGGACGGTCTGTGTCTGTCCCCCAAGGGGGGCGGTTTGGTGCGGGCGTATCCGCATGTCCCCGGAATTGATTATGCCGGTACTGTCGAGGCATCGACCGATGCGCGTTACAAGCCGGGTGACAAGGTTGTTCTGACCGGGTGGCGGGTAGGCGAGGCGCATTGGGGTGGTTATTCGCAGAAAGCCAGTGCCAAAGCGGACTGGCTTGTGCCTCTGCCGGATGGGCTTGATACCCGGCAGGCGATGGCTGTTGGTACCGCCGGGTTTACCGCGATGCTGGCCGTGATGGCGTTGGAGGATCACGGGCTGACCCCCGATCGCGGCCCGGTTCTGGTAACCGGGGCGGCCGGTGGTGTCGGGTCGGTGGCCACTGCCATTCTGGGTCATCTCGGCTATCAGGTGGCTGCCGTGACCGGGCGACCCGAAACCGGAGATTATCTGAAATCGCTGGGTGCAACGACAATAGTGCCCCGCGATGAGCTGAATGAGACAACCAAGCGCCCGCTGGAAAGTGAAACCTGGGCAGGCTGCGTGGATGCTGTGGGCGGTGCGATGCTGGCGCGTGTGCTTGGGCAAATGAAATACGGCTGCTCGGTCGCGGCCGTGGGTCTGGCGGGCGGTGCGGCGTTGCCTGCAACGGTGATTCCCTTCCTGCTGCGCGGTGTGAATCTTTTGGGCATCGACAGCGTGATGCAGCCCTATGAAAACCGGGTTCGTGCCTGGCAAAGGATCGCAACCGACCTGCCCATGGACAAGCTCGAGTCGATGGTTCAACCGGCGGCCTTGTCTGATCTTCCGCAACTGGGTGCCGATATCCTGAAAGGGCAGGTCAAAGGGCGCGTTGTTGTCGATTTGAATGCCTGAGCGCAGATGACAGCCTAAACCCGATACGATGCCGTGTCGGGTTTTGCGAAGGTGCGTTTGGTACAAATTGATCGCAACACCTCTGGCCATTGGTACAAAACCGCCTCATGATTGCTATACATCCCAAATGTGATGGCGTAAGACCCATCCAAAGAGTACCTGAATACGGGGAGTGAGCAGCATGTCTGACGACTTCGAACTGGACACCGATGACCTGAAACGCCGCATGGATGGCGCAATGGCCAATCTGAGAACCGAATTTGCCTCGCTGAGAACCGGGCGCGCATCGGCTTCGATGCTTGAGCCTATTATGGTAGACGCTTACGGCTCGACGACACCGATCAACCAGGTGGGCACCGTCAACGTCCCAGAGCCGCGCATGGTCACTATAAATGTGTGGGATAAGTCATTGGTAGGAAAGGTTGAAAAGGCCATTCGCGAAAGCGGATTGGGCATCAACCCGCAGCTGAACGGCACAATCATAATGCTGCCGATTCCCGAGTTGAACGAAGAGCGTCGCCGTGAACTGGGCAAGGTCGCTGGCCAATATGCGGAAAGCGCCCGGATCGCGATCCGCAATGTGCGCCGGGACGGCATGGATCAGATCAAGAAGGCAAAAGCGGACGGTATGTCTGAAGACGACCAGAAGCTGTGGGAAAGCGAAGTGCAGGATCTGACGGATGCGATGATCAAGGCTGTAGATGCGGCGCTTGAAACCAAGCAAACTGAAATCATGCAGGTCTGATCTGGTCTGATGCCGAAAGATCCCCAAACCGATCCGGTCTGCGGCCCGCGCCATGTCGCTATCATCATGGATGGCAATGGCCGCTGGGCGCAGGCGCGTGGTCGCCCCAGGCTGTTTGGGCACCATGCCGGTGCGCGGCGTGTTCGCGAGGTTGTCGAGGCCTGTCCACATCTGGGGATCAAGTACCTGACTGTGTTTGCATTCTCGACCGAGAACTGGAAGCGAACGCAGGTTGAGGTGGCCGGGTTGATGAGCCTGTTTCGGCGCTACATCATCAAGGAGACACGGACCCTGGCAGATAATGGCATCCGGGTTCGGTTCATAGGTGATCGGGTAAGGTTGGATTCAAAACTGATCGAATTGATGGATTCACTGGAAGAAGAAACCAAGGACAACGACCTTGTTCATCTGACGGTCGCCCTGAATTATGGCGGTCGGGACGAGGTAGCGCGCGCCACCAAACGTCTCGCGCGGGATGTGGCCGACGGGCAGCTTAAACCCGAGGATGTGGATGAAGAAACGTTGCCTAAGTATCTGGATACACGCGTTCTTCCGGATCCCGACCTTGTCATTCGAACCAGTGGCGAAGCACGGATTTCAAATTTTCTGCTGTGGCAGTCCGCCTATTCCGAGTATGAATTTATAGATACGTTGTGGCCGGATTTCACCGCGGCAGAACTCGAAAGGCTATGTCGCAACTATGGGGCCAGAGAGCGCCGGTACGGGGCGGTTCTGGCATGAGTGATGGCCGGTGGTCTGATCTGACGAGCCGGGTCCTTTCTGCCGCCGTTCTGGTTGCGATAGGGGCCATCGAAGTCTGGCTTGGCGGTCTCTGGTTCGAGGTCTTCATTGCAGCTGCTTGTGGCCTGATGACCTGGGAACTGGTCCGGATGATTGACCCTGAAAGCCAGGGTGTGGCCGTGCAGTTGGGCGTTCTGACTGCGTTTGCCGTTATCCTCAGCTACCACCTGCCGGCGCTATACACGCTCCCTGTCGTGCTTGCGCCAGCTTTGGTGGGTATGGGACAGATCGGTCGTTCGAAAACCTTATACGGCTTGTTCGCGGTCTGGATTGTTGCGGCTGGTCTGGGATTCATTTCCATTCGCGAAAACTCGGGATTTGGCTGGATGGTCTGGCTGATAGCGGTGGTGGTGGCCACGGATGTGGCGGGCTATTTTGTGGGCAAAATGGTCGGAGGGCCCAAGTTCTGGCCAAAGGTCAGCCCCAAGAAAACATGGTCTGGAACGGCAGGCGGATGGGCTGCCGCGGCCTGTGTCGGTATCGCCTTCGCAAGCCACGCGGGTTTCGGATTTGCCTTTGTTGTTGTTTCCGTTTTCGCATCAATGGCCAGCCAGGCGGGTGACATAATCGAAAGCGCGATCAAACGTAAGTTCGGGGTCAAGGACAGTTCGAACCTGATCCCCGGCCATGGCGGCTTTCTGGATAGGTTCGACGGCATGATGGGGGCTGCGGTGTTTGTTCTGATCGCAGGGCTTCTGTACACGCCGGGTGAGATGTAATGCGACGGATTTCCGTTCTTGGCGCCACGGGTTCGATCGGGCAAAACACGCTTGATCTGATTTCGCGTAATCCCGAAGGCTATGATGTGGTGGCGCTTACCGGCGGTGCGAATATTCAACAACTTGCCGATGACGCTCGTCGGTTGCGCGCCGATCTGGCTGTCACGGCACACGAAGACAGGTTGGAGGACCTGCGCGTCGCCTTGGCAGGCAGTGGGGTCGAAGTGGCGGCCGGGCCGCACGCAATTGCCGAGGCTGCCGCGCGTCCGGCGGATTGGGTCATGTCAGCAATCGTTGGGGCAGCGGGCCTTGCGCCTGGGATCGAAGCCCTGAAACAAGGGACGACACTGGCCTTGGCCAACAAGGAAACACTGGTCTGCGCCGGATCACTGGTTCTGGAAACTGCCAAAAACCATGACGCGCGTTTGCTTCCGGTCGACAGTGAGCATTCTGCCGTGTTTCAGGCGCTGGTTGGCGAAGATATCAAAACGGTCGAACGCGTGATTATCACCGCAAGTGGCGGAGCGTTCCGCGACTGGCCGCTGAAGGATCTGGCAAACGCCACCGTCGAACAAGCGTCCAGCCATCCGAATTGGGATATGGGACAGCGGATCACAATCGACAGTGCCTCGATGTTCAACAAGGCGTTGGAAGTAATAGAAACAAAAGAATATTTCGGAGTATCTCCGGATCAAATCGAAGTTTTGGTTCATCCTGAATCCATTGTCCATGCAATGGTCGGGTTTCGAGATGGCGCAATGATGGCACATATGGGCGCCCCCGATATGCGCCATGCCATAGGGTATGCGTTGCACTGGCCGGAAAGGCAGAAGCTGCCGGTTCAGCGGCTGGACCTGGCAAAGCTGGCTCAGCTACGCTTTAACGAACCGGATCTCACTCGCTATCCAGCCCTAAAACTTGCTTGGGACGTCATGGAGTGCGGTGGGCTGGCCGGCGCGGTATTCAATGCCGCCAAGGAACGCGCGCTGGATCACTTCATTGCGCGCCGGATCGGCTTTCTTGATATGGCGGACACCGTTTCTGCCGTATTGGACAGGTTTGACGCAACGGGTGGCCTTATTGATGCCCCGATGACACTTGATAACGTACAGCAAACCGACCATCTGGCACGTCAGTGGGTCGATAACACTGTGATGGAACGAGCAGGATAGAATTTTGGACGTACTTTCCCTGATCCCGCAATTCGGCAATCTGCTGTGGACGATTGTTGCCTTTGTTATTGCGCTGTCGGTCATTGTGGCCGTGCATGAATATGGCCACTACATTGTGGGCAGGTGGTCGGGTATCCATGCCGAAGTCTTCTCGCTCGGGTTCGGGCCGGTGCTCTGGAGCCGCAAGGATAAGCGCGGAACCAAGTGGCAGATCGCAGCATTGCCTTTTGGTGGATATGTAAAGTTTCTGGGCGATGCCAATGCAGCCTCGGGCAAGGATGAAGAGGCGATGGAAGACATCGCGACCCAAAATCCTGAGGAGTTGCGCCGCACCATGCACGGCGCCCCGTTATGGGCACGGGCAGCAACTGTCGCGGCTGGCCCGGTCTTTAATTTCGCCATGTCCATTCTGGTTTTTGGCCTGATCTTCTGGTCACAGGGCGTTTCGCGTGAACCCCTGACCGTTGGCGCGTTGCAGCCTTTGCCAGGCACCGTGCAGGAATTGCGCGAGGGAGATGTGATTACGGCTATCGCCGGTCGTCCGACACCGGACTATGACGAAGAAGGCGCATGGAAGGAGTTCATCGACGACCTTCCTGTTCAACCGGTTCTGGATTATTCTGTGATCCGGGACGGTGAACCTCTTGAGGTTCAGGCCCCATGGATGTTCCCGCCGCTGATCCGCCAGGTTGCCCCGCGTAGCGCGGCTATGGATATCCAGCTGAAGCAAGGGGATGTCATCACCTCGGTCAATGGTGAACCGATCTTTGCCTTCGATCAGCTAAAGGATCATGTCGAAGGATCAGACGGTCGCGTCTTACTGCTTGAGGTCTGGCGAGATGGGTCCGAGTTGGAATTTGCCCTGGCGCCCCGGCGCACGGATGAACCGCAGCCTGATGGTGGTTTTGTCACCCATTGGCGCATCGGAATCGTCGGTGGCATGATGCTGGAGCCTGCTACGGTACCGGCTGGTCTTTTCGATTCCCTAAAGGGCGGTGTCATCCAGACAGGCCGCATCATCGAAGGGTCCTTGTCCGGCATGTGGCACATGGTGACGGGCGCAATCAGCACCTGCAACATCTCGGGGCCAATCGGAATTGCCGAAACCTCGGGGGCGATGGCCAGCCAGGGGGCGCAGAACTTTATCTTCTTCATTGCTGTCCTTTCGACGGCCGTAGGCTTGTTGAACCTGTTTCCCATTCCGGCGCTGGATGGCGGGCATCTGGTTTTCTACGCCTACGAGGCCATTGCCGGGAAACCACCCAGCGACCGGGCGTTGCGCATACTCATGGGCATTGGAATTGCGACCATTCTGACGCTGATGCTGTTTTCGGTCAGCAACGACCTGTTCTGCTGAATGTGGCGGCTGGAGCAAATTCCAGCCGCATTCCCGCCATATTTCAGCGCTACAGTATTCCCGTCAAAAGGGAACAGTAATGTCCAAAACGCTGAAAAAATCGTATCAAAGCTTTAGCTTCCTGTTCATGTTGAATTGGGACGTTATGCTGAGCTTTGCCGTTACAGCGTTGGCAATGGCTGGGGCCGCCTATCTGGCGGGAATGTGATTCTCGGCTAAATCGTAGGTCTGTTGTCCCGTGGCTGTCTGCCTGACTGCTTCGATATCGCCTTTTGACAAGCTCATTCAATCCCGTTACTCAGCATTAAAGTCTCAAAATTCTGGGTAAAGCATAAAATGACTGACAGGCGAGACGCAGGCACATCCTGCGGGGGGCATAAGCCGATAAACAATATTTTGTGGCAGGCGCTAACGGTTTTTTTCCTTTTTGTTGCGGTAAGCTTACTGGCGTTTCCACATGCGGCATCGGCGCAAAGCTACACGATCAACTCGTTTGATGTTGAGGGGAATCGCCGGATCGAAACCGGGACAATCATCGCTCGTACCGGAATCGAACCGGGCCAGACCGTAACGGCCGGACAGCTTAACGATGCCTATCAGCGTTTGCTTGACAGTGGTGTATTTGAAACAGTCGAACTGACACCGCGCGGCACGACTCTGGTCATTCAGGTTCAGGAATACCCAACGATCAACCAGATCAGCATTGAAGGGAATGCTCGCGTCAAAGACGACGTTCTTCTGGACGTGATCTCGTCGCAACCACGCCGGGTTTTTACGCCTCAGGCGGCCGAAGCGGATGCTGACACGATCGCCGAAGTGTATTCGGCCCAGGGTCGTGTCGCGGCAACTGTCATTCCTCGCATCATCCGTCGCAGCGACAACCGGGTCGATCTGGTCTTTGAAGTGGCAGAAGGCACGACCATTGAGGTCGAGCGCGTCAGCTTTGTCGGCAACCGCGCCTTTTCGGACCGGAGGCTGCGCCGGGTACTGGAAACCAAACAGGCAACGTTTCTGCGGACATTCTTCCGCAACGACACGTTTATCGGCGACCGCATCGAATTCGACAAACAAGTCATTCGCGATTTCTACCTGTCGCGGGGCTATATCGATTTCCGTGTGAACAGCGCCAACGTCGAATTTACCCGCGAACGGGATGCCTTCTTTCTGGTGATGAACGTCACCGAAGGCCAAAAGTTCTCGTTTGGAAAGATAACGACGGTTAGCGAAATCGCCGGGGTCGATGCGGCGCCGTATCAGGATGCGCTGAAAATCAAACCTGGCGTGACCTATACGCCGACGCTGGTGGAAAACTCGATCGCGCGGCAAGAGCGCCTTGGGTTGAAGCAGGGCGTTGATTTCCTGCGTGTTGAACCGCGTGTGACGCGCAATGACCGAGATCTTACCCTGGACGTCGAATTTGTTCTGACGAAGGGTCCGCGTATTTTTGTTGAGCGGATCGATATCGAAGGCAACACCACCACGCTGGACCGTGTGATCCGCCGTCAGTTCGACACCGTCGAAGGTGACCCGTTCAACCCGCGTGAAATCCGTCAAGCCGCGGAACGCATCAATGCGCTTGGGTTCTTTGCGGTTGCGGAAGTTGAGCCTCGGGAAGGGTCGTCACCCAGCCAGGTCATTCTGGATGTTGATGTCGAAGAACAGCCTACAGGCTCTCTGAGCCTTGGCGGCAGCTACTCGGTCACAGACGGCTTCGGGATTGCAATCGGCCTGAACGAGGCGAACTTCCTGGGACGCGGTCAGAATCTTGGTGTGTCCATCTCGACAGCACAGGATTCAGAACAGTACACGATTAACTTTACCGAGCCCTATTTGCTGGGCCGAAAGCTGCGTTTCGACCTTGGACTGGGTCTGTCGGCAACCAATTCCGGCTTTGCAAGTTACGACACGAGCTCGTTGTTTTTCACACCTCAACTGACCTATGCAATCGGCGAACTTTCTGCTCTTCGGTTGCGCTATGACTGGGACCGCAGCGAGATGACCCAGCAGAGCGATCAGGTCAACGGTGCGGTGATTGCGTCTGAGATTGCGCAGGGGAAACGGACATCCAGCTCGCTGGGACTGTCATACATCTATGACAGCCGGATCGGTGGTCTGGACCCGAATTCAGGCGTTCTGTTCGAGGTTGGCGTCGACGCGGCGGGTCTTGGTGGCGATAACAAATACTTCAAAACCACCGCTCGCGGGATCGCCCAAACACGGGTCTGGAACGAAGAAGTCGTTCTGCGTGCAACACTGGAACTGGGTGCGTTTAATTGGACTGGCGATGGTTTCAGCCGCGCTGTTGACCGCTTTGTTTTGGGGCCTCGTACCTTCCGCGGGTTTGAACCGGCCGGTATTGGCCCGCGTGATTTGTCCAATGGCCAGGATGATGCCATCGGTGGCAACTATTACTGGGTCGCGCGTTTTGAAACCGATTTCCCCTTGGGTCTGCCCGAGGAGCTGGGCCTGCGGGGCGGTCTGTTCTATGATGTTGGAAACCTATACAACATCAACGATGTGAACACCGCAGGGGCAAATATCCTTGGTGCAGACGGGTCCATTCGTCACGTAATCGGCATCTCGGTCCTGTGGGAAACACCGTTTGGACCTTTGCAGTTCAACTTCTCGAAGGCTCTGAAAAAGGAAACGTTCGACAAGGAACAGAACTTTGACCTGACCATTCAGGCACGGTTCTGATCTGCGATGACGAACAGGTTCTTTACCTTGATACAGGGCCCGCTTTGGGCCCTGTGTGCATTTTTGATGCTGTTTCAGGCCCCTTCGGCTGAAGCACAGCAACTGGGTGTTCCGCAAGCCAGCGTGGTCACATTGTCCGGCGAGCAGCTGTTCAAGAATTCGGCATTCGGGCAGCGTGTTTTGCGCGAGATCGAAAAAGAAAGCGCGATGCTTGCGGAAGAAAATGAACGGATCGTCGCGGAACTCAGCCGCGAGGAAAAAGACCTGACTGAAAAGCGTGCAACCATGCCAGCCGAAGAGTTTCGACCTCTGGCCGAAGCGTTCGATGTCAAGGTGCAGTCCCACCGTGATGGGCAAAGAGCAAAGCTTGACGCGTTGGCGCGTCGCAGCGAAGAGGCGCAACAGACGTTCTTTGAAATAGTTCGTCCGATCCTTGTTGATTTGCTGCGCGACTTTGGGGCCAGCGTGATCATCGAACGTTCCAATGTCGTTGTAAGCACGTCAGATATCACAGAAGCTGCGATAACCCGTGTAAACACGGCAATTGGCGATGGCAGCGGGCTGCAAAAAGACAAGAGCGAATAGGTTCGCTTGCCCTTACGAGGCTGTATTGCTAACCACGCTGAAAAAGAAACATTCAGAACGGGATACCTGCATCATGACAACGGAACCCAAAAGCGCCGATATTCAGTTGATCCAAAGGATCCTGCCGCATCGTTATCCGTTTTTGCTGGTCGATAAGGTGGTTGACATCTCTGGCTATCAATCGGCCCGCGGTATCAAGAACGTCACCATGAACGAGCCGCATTTCCAGGGGCATTTTCCGGGAACTCCGATCATGCCAGGTGTTACCATCGTTGAGGCGATGGCGCAGACCGCAGGCGTGATGCTGGGCGTGGGTATGGATGTCATCGACACCGATTTGCTGATCTATTTCATGAGCATCGACAAGTGTAAATTCCGCCGGAAAGTTGTTCCTGGCGACGTGCTAGAAATGCATGTCGAAACGGTTCGCGGCAAAAAGGGTGGCAAGCTTTTCAAATTCAACGGCCGCGCAACTGTTGATGGTGAAGTGGCCGCCGAGGCAGAATTCTCGGCCTATGTCGATTGGGATATGGAAAAAACAACATGAGCGGTATCCATCCCAGCGCGATTATCGAAGACGGAGCGCAGATCGGGCAGGATTGCATCATCGGTCCTTTCAGCTATGTGGGCGCCAATGTAAAACTGGCTGATCGGGTCGAGTTGAAGTCTCATGTCGTTGTGACCGGTGATACATCGATTGGCGAAGACACCGTGATCTTTAATTTTTCGGTGATCGGTGAGATTCCTCAGGACCTGAAATTCGGCGGTGAAAACACACGCCTTGAAATCGGTCAGCGCAACCGCATTCGCGAGCATGTAACGATCAACACCGGAACCGAAGGCGGCGGTGGCGTAACCCGGATCGGGGATGATTGCCTGCTTATGGCAGGTGTTCATGTGGCCCATGACGTACAGATCGGCAACCGGGTTATCATGGTGAACCACGCGGGCGCAGCTGGTCACTGTATCGTCGAGGATGATGTAATCGTCGGTGGCATTTCGGGCCTGCACCAATGGGTGCGCGTTGGACGTGGGGCTATCATCGGTGCGCTCACCATGGTGCCCAAAGACGTCATTCCCTACGGACTGGTACAAGCATCCAGGGGTGAGCTTGAAGGTCTGAACCTCGTGGGTCTCAAGCGTAAAGGTGTTTCGCGCGAAGACATCTCTGCACTGCGTGCCGCGTTCAAGGAGTTGTCTGAAGGCGAAGGAACGTTCATGGATCGCGCCTACCGTCTTGGTCAGGGTAACGACAGCGACTATGTGCAGCGGATCGTTGATTTTGTCACCGGACACAGCGATCGGTCGTTCCTGACACCGAGGAAATAGGAACATGCTTGCGTTGATTGCGGGAACCGGGGCGCTGCCGACCGAATTGGTTGCCCAATTGGCGGAACGTCCGCTGATCTGCGCGATGGAAGGTTTCCTGCCGGATGATCTGGTCGCAGATATCGTGTTTCCGCTTGAACAGCTTGGCAGTTTTATCGCCGGGCTTCAGGCGAAGGGCGTGACCGAGATCTGCATGGCCGGCGCAGTTCGGCGCCCGAAGGTTGATCCTAAACGTATTGACGCGGCAACGATGCCATTGGTTCCGGTGATCCAGCAGGCCATGCTGTCGGGTGATGACGGAGCCTTGCGGGCTGTCATTGGCCTGTTGGAAGGCGCAGGATTGCGGGTGTGCGCCGCGCATGAAATCGCCCCTGGCCTGTTGCCGCCTTTGGGCTGTCTGACTGATGTGCACCCATCCGAGAGTGATATGGCAGATGCAGACCGCGCTGCCGGAATTCTGCGGGCCATGGGGGCTGCGGATATTGGTCAGGCCTGTGCAGTCTCAAAAGGGCAGGTGTTGGCAATCGAAGGCATCTTTGGAACCGCCTGGATGCTTCAGTCCCTGACACAACGCCCGGATGCGGGGGGCGGCATACTGTTCAAAGGCCCAAAGCCCGATCAAGATCGGCGTGCTGATCTGCCTGCCATCGGGCCCGACACCGTCACGGATGCGGTCGCGGCAGGCTTGTCTGGCATCGTTCTGGAAAAGGGCGGTGTGCTGGTTTTGGAAAAAGAACAGGTCATCGCCGAATGTAACCGTCTTGGGCTGTTCCTGTATATCCGCGAGCGAGCGGTCTGATGCGTGTTTTTCTGGTCGCCGGTGAACCTTCGGGCGATCGGCTGGGCGCCGCGCTGATGGAGGGGCTGAACACCCTGATCCCCGATATTGAATTCGACGGGGTGGGCGGACCTTTGATGGCGGCTCAGGGGCTGACCAGCCGGTTTCCGATGTCGGAACTTTCGGTGATGGGTTTGATCGAGGTTCTGCCGAAGTTTTTCCACCTCAAGCGTCGAATCTCGGAGACCGCGCAAGCAGTGTTGGACACGCGGCCGGACGTTCTGATCACCATCGACAGCCCCGATTTCAGCCTGCGTGTCGCCAAAATCGTCAAAGCCGCCAGTGATATCCGCACCGTGCATTACGTCGCGCCCAGTGTCTGGGCCTGGCGTCCGGGGCGAGCGGATAAAATGGCAAAGGTCATCGACCATGTGCTGGCACTGCTTCCGTTCGAGCCGCCATACATGGAGCGGGCAGGGATGGAGTGTGACTTTGTCGGCCATCCAGTTGCCAGCGAACCGACGGCAACACAGGCTGAGATTGCAGCAATCCGGAGCAGGTACGACCTAGGGGATGCACCAGTCCTGCTGGCTCTGCCCGGATCGCGCCGGGGTGAGATCGAGCGCCTGGCAGACACGTTTGGTGAGGCATTGCGGCTGTTTTTGACGGATCATCCCAGTTATCGCGTCGTGGTTCCAACCGTGGGTGCAACAACTGATCTGGTCAACGATATGACGCAAAACTGGCCGGGCGCACCAATAGTGCTCGACCCGCGCCAAATCGGGGCCGGGCAAGCCACCATCGAAAAACGCGCGGCCTTTGGCACAGCACGTATTGCGCTGGCCGCTTCGGGTACGGTTTCTTTGGAACTGGCCGCGCAGAATACACCCATGGTGATCGCCTACAAGCTCAATTGGCTGACCCAGAAAATGGCTGAACGCATGGTCAAGCTGGACACTGTTACATTGGTCAACCTGGTATCTGAAACACGCGCCGTGCCTGAATGCCTGCTGAACGATTGCCAGCCAGAAAAGATCGCCAAGGCCCTGCATGATGTGACCAATGCCCCCGACGCTCAGCAACTTGCGATGAACCTGACAATGGAAAGGTTGGGGCGCGGAGGAGAAGCTCCGGGATTGCGGGCGGCACGAGCTGTGCTGGACAGAATGCAGATTGAGCATGCTTGATCACACGCTGTTCGCCGCTTCAGCCGGGATTGCCATGATTTCCACCAATCTGGACAATCTGGCCGTCTTGCTGGGTTTGATACTGGTGATCGAGCAGCGCCGCGCCATCATTGGCTTTGCCGTCGCGCAAACAATTGTTCTGACATTGGCCATGACTGTCGCCTTGGGCGTTGACCAGAGCGGCGCGCCGTTTTGGATCGGGTTTCTGGGTCTTGTGCCACTGGCCTTTGGTCTGCGCGGTATCTGGAGGCAGCTTTTCGGGGCCAATTCTGAAGGAACCGAGGCAAAAGGGGCCGTGACCTCGGTGGTTACCCTGTTCCTGAGCCTGTCGATTGACAGTTTCGCGGTCATGACACCGTTATTGGCGGATTCTACCCCCTCATACCGCGTTGCCGCCTTGATTGGCGCAGCACTGGCCGCTTCCGTGCTGGTCTTTACCGCCGCCTGGGGCGCCCCTCGGGCCAAAAGCCTGGGGCCACGCGTCGCCCGAATGGATAGGGTCGCCCCATATATCATGGTCTGCGTTGGGCTCTATATCCTTTTCAATTCGCCTACGGACGCCCTGTAAGAAATTTGTTCCGGCGTTCCGTCTCGGGTTTGTGATCCGCGACCGTCTGTTGCAGCGGTGCGGACTTAAAGTATCCTCTCTAAAAAAGGAGCTTTCATCATGACCCGCATTCCCCCTTTGTCAGACGCCGAGATGGCAGACGAGACACGCGCGTCTCATGCGGCTTTGGGCGCTTATGGTCCGTTCGACAATTGGGCCCGGGTCGCCGCACATTGTCCACCGGTTCTGGAACATGTCGCAGGGATGCTAACAGCGTTACGGGAACAGCAGACCTTGCCGCGTCGTGCGCTGGAACTGGCCATGGTGACGGTTTCCAAACTGAACGCCTGTGACTACTGCGTCTCGCATCATACTCCGCTGTTGACAGTTGCTGGTCTCAGTCCCGAAGGCGCGGCGCGTTTGCCAGATGTTGACAACCACCCCGAGCTGGACGCGTGCGACAAGGCCGTCGTGCGATACGCCGAGGCGGTAACGACACGATCAGGCCGCATGCGCGACGCCGAGGTTTCCGACTTGCGGGAATGGTTCAGCGATGCCCAGATTGTCGAGTTAACCTGGCGCATCGCTTTGTGCGGTGCATTCAACCGGTTCAACGATGCACTTCAGATCCAGATCGAACCCGAGGTTGAACCGGTTTCAGCCTAGTACCCACGCCAGATCCAGCCGCCGCCAAAGATGCGGCTACCTTCTGAGGCATAGAAGACGCAGGCCTGACCGGGCGAGATGCCTTCTTCGGGTGTCAGCAATTCAACCTCGGCAGTGGTTTCGGACAGCGGTCGAATAATGGCTTCACGCGGGGGGCGGGTCGAACGGACCTTGACTGACAGGTGCCATTCTTCGCGAGAAGTGAAGGGTTCATCGCCCAGCCAGTTGATCTCACGCACGGGGACGACACGCGTTGCCAGCATCTCTTTGGGGCCGACAACGACCTGTTTCTTGTCCACGTCCAGCTTGACCACATAAAGCGGCTCGCTCAGACCGCCGATGCCCAAGCCACGCCTTTGGCCGATCGTGTAATGGATCACACCGTTATGCTGTGCCAGAACGCGGCCATCGGCATGAACAATCTCGCCCGGCTCCGCAGCACCGGGGCGCAGCTTTTCAATGACGCTGGCATAATTGCCGTCGGGCACAAAGCAGATGTCCTGACTGTCAGGCTTGTCCGCCACAGACAACCCATATTGAGCCGCCATTTCGCGGGTCGCGTCTTTTGAAGGCAAATGACCCAACGGGAAGCGCAGGAAATCAAGCTGTTCCGGCGTTGTCGAGAACAGGAAATAGGATTGATCCCGGTTGGCATCTTCGGCGCTGTGCAGTTCCGGGCCGTTTGGCCCCATCTTGCGCTGGATATAGTGCCCGGTGGCCATACAGTCGGCCTCAAGATCCTTGGCGGTTTCCAGCAGGTCCTTGAATTTTACCCGCTCGTTGCAGCGAATGCAGGGTACGGGTGTTGCGCCTGCCAGATAGCTTTCTGCAAACTCATCGATCACCGCGTCCTTGAAGATGTTTTCGTAGTCCAGAACATAGTGGGGAAACCCACGCTCTTCTGCCACGCGGCGCGCATCGTGGATATCGATCCCGGCACAGCACGCCCCTTTCTTGGCCAGAGCCGCTCCATGATCATAGAGTTGCAGTGTCACACCGACCACGTCATAGCCCTGATCGGCCAGATAGGCTGCGACAACAGAGCTATCGACGCCCCCCGACATGGCCACAACCACCCGCGTTTCCGAGGGCGGTTTGGCAAAGCCAAGCGAGTTCAGCGGGGGCTCGGTGTCGAGGGCCATTGGCGGTTCCTGTCGGGTTAAGAAAGACCGGCAGAATATAGGAAAATTCTACACACTCTCAAGAGGCGGTTTCATACGACCTTAAGTAGGCTGGTGCCAGCTTTGATGCAGCAAAGAGGGTAAAGCGATGTATTTGCACAAAGTGGAAGGGCCAAGGTCTGTTTCTCTGCCGGATGGGTCCATACTGACACGCGCCGATCTGCCGCCGACAAGCACAAGGCGGTGGGTGGCCTCGCGCAAGATTCTGGTCGTGCGTGGGGTACTTTACGGGCTGATCAGCCTGTCTGAGGCAAAACAGAAATACGGGATCAGCGACGAAGAATTCAACGGCTGGGTTTCCCTGGTCGCGGAACACGGTGTCGAGGCTTTGAAAGCCACGGCCTTAAAAAAGTATCGACAACCTATAGGAGAGCGGGAATAAATGATTCAACGGTAACGTCAGATTAACCATTCTTGGTCAGGTTTAATTTTAATTGGAGTTATTGACCCGAATTGGAGCAGTGAAAATGCGTATACTTCTTGTCGAGGATGATCCGACCACGTCCAAAAGCATCGAACTGATGCTGACGCATGCGAACCTTAACGTCTATGCAACGGATCTTGGCGAAGAAGGTATCGATCTGGCAAAGCTCTACGATTACGACCTGATCTTGCTGGACCTAAATCTGCCGGACATGAACGGGCATGAAGTGTTGCGCCAGTTGCGGATTGCCAGGGTGGAAACACCGATCCTGATTCTATCGGGTGCAGATGATACGGACAGCAAGATCAAAGGCTTCGGGTTTGGCGCGGATGACTACCTGACCAAGCCCTTCCACCGTGAAGAACTGGTGGCCCGTATCCATGCCATCATCCGCCGGTCGAAAGGGCATTCGCAGTCCATCATCCACACAGGTCGCGTGGCCGTTAACCTGGACGCCAAAACCGTCGAGGTGGACGGAAAAACCGTGCACCTGACAGGAAAAGAGTACCAGATGCTGGAATTGCTCAGCTTGCGCAAGGGTACGACTCTGACCAAGGAAATGTTTCTGAACCACCTATATGGCGGCATGGACGAACCCGAGCTGAAGATCATCGACGTCTTCATCTGCAAACTGCGCAAAAAGCTCAGCAATGCAACCGGTGGTGAGAATTATATCGAAACCGTTTGGGGCCGGGGTTACGTGTTGCGCGACCCGCAAAGCAACACATTGGACGAGACGCGAATGGCGGTCGGCCTCTGAATTGAACCGTTTGTGTCGCTGGTAGTCCAGGGCGGCACTTTGCACTCACGGCTCAGCACATCTGGACCTAGCCATGGCCTCGCCCTATCACTGAGGTCCAAGAACGCGTGACAGGGCGAGGCCATGAGCAATTCCATTCCCATATCAGACCTGACGGATGATGAGGCGCGTGCCGAACTGGCGCGGTTGGCGGACATCCTGTCGCGAGCCAACACTCTGTATCACGCAGAAGATGCGCCCGAGTTGTCGGATGCGGATTATGATGCCCTCAAACGCAGAAACGCCGAGATCGAGGCGCGTTTCCCCCACCTGAAACGTGCTGACAGCCCGACAGAGCAAGTCGGGGCCAAACCGGCGGACGGGTTTTCAAAAGTTACTCATGCCGTCCGAATGATGTCATTGGGAAATGCGTTCGACGATGGGGACATTGCCGATTTCGACATCTCGATTCGAAAATATCTGGGCTTTGATGCAGGCGCGCGACTGGCTTTCACAGCTGAACCCAAGATTGACGGCCTGTCTTTGTCCTTGCGATATGAGAACGGACAGCTGGTTCAGGCCGCGACGCGGGGTGACGGTGAAGTTGGCGAGAACGTGACGGCCAACGCCTGCACAGTCTCTGATATTCCACAGCTGATCGAGAACGCGCCCCAAATTCTTGAGGTCCGGGGCGAGATTTACATGTCTCATTCCGATTTTGAAGCGTTGAATGAGCGGCAGGCTGAACGGGGGGGCAAACCCTTTGCCAACCCGCGCAATGCAGCGGCAGGGTCACTGCGCCAGCTGGATTCGGAAATTACCCGTTCCCGCCCATTGCGCTTCTTCGCCTATGCATGGGGTGAACTGTCAGAACCTTTGGCAGATACTCAGATTGGAGCAATTGAGCGTCTTGCGACCCTTGGCTTTCCCACGAATTCCTTGACGCGCCTATGTGCCACGACTGAGGACATGATCGCTCATTACCGGGATATCGAAGCGCAGCGTGCGACCTTGGGGTATGACATCGATGGGGTCGTCTACAAGGTAAACGATCTGTCTTTGCAGGCACGTCTGGGTTTCCGCTCAACGACGCCAAGATGGGCAATTGCGCATAAGTTCCCAGCCGAACTGGCCTGGACCAGATTGGAGGCGATTGACATTCAGGTTGGTCGAACAGGGGCGCTTAGCCCCGTGGCACGGTTGCATCCTGTAACGGTTGGCGGAGTGGTCGTCTCCAATGCCACATTGCACAACGAAGATTACATCGCAGGGCGCGATGCCAAAGGCGGCGCGATCCGTGATGGAAAAGATATCCGAGTGGGCGATTGGGTTCAGGTCTATCGCGCTGGCGACGTGATCCCCAAACTGTCGGATATCGACTTGTCCAAACGCCCCGCCGATGCACGCCCCTTTGCCTTTCCGACACATTGCCCCGAATGCGGGAGTGATGCGATCCGCGAAGAAGGCGACGCGGTTCGACGGTGCACCGGCGGCCTGATCTGTCCCGCGCAGGCCGTTGAAAAACTGAAACATTTCGTGTCGCGCAAAGCCTTTGATATAGAAGGGCTGGGTGCAAAACAGATTGAAATGTTCTATGGTGATCCAACCCTTCCGATCAATGCGCCAGCTGATATCTTCACGCTGGAACAACGGGACGCAGCCAGTCTGACGCGGTTAAAAAACCGGGACGGGTGGGGCGAAACATCCGCCAGGAACCTGTTCGAAGCCATTGATGAAAAGCGGAAAATTCCCTTTGCGCGCTTGTTGTTCGCACTGGGCATTCGGCATGTTGGCGAAGTGGGTGCGCGCGATCTGGCGCTTTTTTACCGCGACTGGGATGCGATGGCACTCGCGTTGGACACTGCGCGCCCGGCCGCGCTGGCCCAACGGCAGGCCGATGAGGCGGAAGATGCAGAGCGTGCGGCAGCGCAGCTTGAAGGGCGTCGCGCGCGCGTGAAAGAAGTGCGGGACGCAGCCATCGCGGACGCCAATGTCGCAGCCGATGCCAATGCCGCCTGGGCAGAGCTGATCGGCATAGACGGAATTGGCGCAACGCTTGGCCTTTCACTGTCGGAAGCATTTGCCAATGAAGAGGAACGACGGGCTTTCGACACGCTGCGCAGCGAATTGACGGTTATCGCCCCCGACGCGCCAGCCTCGGACAGTCCGGTGGCGGGTAAAACCGTAGTGTTCACCGGAACGCTGGAAAAGATGACCCGCGCCGAAGCCAAAGCGCGAGCCGAGGCCTTGGGCGCTAAGGTTTCTGGCTCTGTCAGCAAGAAAACCGATATTCTGGTCGCGGGGCCCGGGGCAGGGTCAAAGGCGAAAAAGGCGGCGGAACTTGGGATCGAAACTTTGGACGAGGATGGCTGGCTTCAGCTGATAGAAGGCGCATGAGCGGACGCCCCGAACAGCTTTTCCCGCTATTTGCGGGGCTGGAAACGTTGGATGGCGTCGGCCCCAAGACGGCACAGGCCATGGCGCAGACCGGGGTGGAATCCCCGCGCGATGTTCTGTTCAGCCTGCCTTATGCCGTGGTGGATCGGCGCAGGCGGGATACAATTCAGGGGGTGGACCTGCCAGCCACTCTGACCGTGGAAGTGACAGTCGGCCCGCACAGGCCGCCTCACAACAAGGGAGGGGCTTATCGCGTTCATGTCGAAGACAGTCAGGCCGATTTCCAGCTGGTCTTTTTCCACGCACGTGGTGAATATCTGAAAAAAGTTTTGCCGCAAGGATCTCGCCGCGTGGTTTCCGGCAAGTTGGAACTGTTCGACGGCATGGCGCAGATGGTGCACCCTGACCACATGCTGCCCGTTGAACAAGCCGGAGATATCCCGGAATTCGAACCGGTCTACCACCTGACGCAAGGGCTGACCCAGAAAACAGCGTTCAAGGCCAGCCGCAGCGCATTGGCACGCGCACCCAAGCTAGAGGAATGGATCGATCCGGCGCAGGTGTCACAGCAAAACTGGCCGAGCTGGTCTGCGGCCATTCACGCCGGTCACAATCCGCGCGGCGCTGATGATGTCGCGCCGTTTGCCCCTGCGCGTCAGAGATTGGCGTATGACGAATTGTTTGCGCATCAGCTGACGCTCGCTCTGGCCCGGCAGCGAGAGCGCAAGTCGCGGGGGATAGTCAGCGTGGGAACCGGGGCACTGCAATCTAAAGTGCTGGCAAGCCTTCCCTATCGCCCGACTGATGCACAAACGCGCGCTATTGATGAGATTTCGGCTGATATGGCGTCTGACGCCCGAATGAACCGACTGTTACAGGGCGACGTCGGCGCCGGTAAGACGCTGGTGGCCATCATGGCGCTTCTGATCGCCGTTGAGGCAGGCGGGCAGGGCGTGATGATGGCCCCGACCGAAATTCTGGCACGCCAGCATCTGGAAGGGTTGCGCCCACTGGCCGAGCAGGCCGGAGTGGTTCTGGAACTGCTTACCGGACGTGATAAGGGCGCGGAGCGGCGTGCCAAGCTTGAGGCACTTAAACAAGGCGATATTCACATTCTGGTTGGCACACATGCAGTGTTTCAAAGTGATGTTGAATTCAAGGCGCTGAGATTGGCCATCGTCGACGAACAGCACCGGTTTGGCGTGCGGCAGAGAATGGAATTGTCGGAAAAAGGCAAGGGGGCCGATGTTCTGGTAATGACCGCCACTCCGATCCCACGTAGTCTTGCGCTGGCGCAATATGGCGACATGGATGTTTCGGTGCTGGATGAAAAGCCTCCGGGGCGAAAACCGATCAAAACGGCGATTGTCAACACACAGCGCATGGACGAAGTCATCGCCCACCTGCGGCGAGCGATTGATGAAGGGCGACAGTGTTACTGGGTGTGCCCTCTGGTCGACGAATCCGAAGTTTCGGACCTGACGGCGGCCGAGGAACGCTTCAAACGTTTGCGGGCCATTTTAGGCGAGGGAGTGGTGGGACTGGTTCACGGACAGATGCCACCCGCCGACAAAGACGCCGCGATGAGCGCGTTTCAGAACGGGCAAACAAAGGTCCTTGTTGCCACGACGGTGATCGAGGTCGGCGTGAACGTACCCAACGCAACGATCATGGTCATTGAACGGGCCGAGATCTTTGGGCTGGCGCAATTGCACCAGTTGCGGGGGCGCGTCGGGCGCGGGGATGCGGAATCCACTTGTTTGCTGATGTATCAACCACCGCTCAGCGAGGGAGGGCGTAAGCGGCTGGAGGTTCTGCGCGAAACAGAAGATGGCTTCCGAATCTCGGAAACTGACCTTGAGATGCGAGGCGCGGGCGATCTGATCGGGACTGCGCAATCCGGGTTGCCAAAATTCCATATCGCGGACCTGGAACGTCAGGCAGGATTGATGGCCGTCGCCCAATCCGATGCGCGGGCGCTGCTAACGACCGATCCCAAACTGACCTCTGACAGGGGACGGGCCGCACGCGTACTGTTGTGGTTGATGAAACAGGATCAGGCGATCCGTTTGATTTCAGTGGGTTAGCTTTAATGTTCTCTAAAGTTCACAAATGTTCCCAAAAAGTTCTTTACCTGCGCTTGGAAATATGAGAACAAAAGGTCAACAAAGGATTAAAACTCTGACCGGAGGTGACCCTATGCTGACCCAGATCAAGACCGCTTTCAGCCGCGCGCAATCGACCATCCTGCAAGATGCCGTTGGCGTGTTGTCCTTGGTCGTGATGCTGATGGTGGCCCTTCACCTGCCAGTTGGTTTCTAAGCCTTTCTGCCTGCGATCTCGTGCCGAAATATCCGCGCTGTCATCCCCATTTCAGTCAAGGGTGACCTGCCTGTCCCAAACCCCTTGAGGGGCCATGCCTCGGCCCCGCGCGGTACACCGGACCCCACGCGAGACACGCAATACCTGCCGCCGCCCTTTCGCCCGGAAAGCGCGGCGGCTTTTTTTACAATTGGCCGGTTTTGAAGATTTCCAACAGTGCGGACAGGACTGAGTTGGCAGCAACCGAGGCCAAAATCATCCCCATTACACGGCTGATGATCGCCGCGCCTGAATGGCCGATCAGCCGAATGATGGGCTCGGCCAATAGCATCAGTACAAACGCAACCAGCAATACAGAAAGCATGACAAGCGCTGTGATACCCTGATCAGCGATACTGTAACGGTGGTTGTCGGTCAGGATAACGATTGCCAGCATCGCGCCAGGGGATGCCAGTGAAGGCACGGCCAGCGGGAATATCGCCGGGTTCTGCTGGTGATACGCGTCTTCACGATCTTCTTCGGCTTGCCGTTGTTCGACCTCTTGTTTGCTTTCACCAAAGATCATCGTCAGGGCAAACAGAAACAGGATAATGCCGCCAGCGACCTGAAACGAATTAAGCCCGATATCCAGCGCTTCGATCAGCACCTGACCAAATACAAGGAAAAACAGCAATACGGCAGCACTTATCACGGCTGCTAACAGCGCTGTCCGCCGCCGGCCTGCCGCGTCCAATCCCGCAGTAACGGCGATGAAAACGGGAATTGTTCCAATCGGGTCGATAACGACCCAAAGCGTCACGAAATGCTCGAGCAAATTATTCAAACCCATCCCTCCTGAAATCTTGGCAGAGGGTAAACGGGTTTCCGCCAAATAGCTATAATCAGGCGCAGTTTGCCTGTTCAGCCTTCGCCATGGCCTCAGCCGTGGCATCCAGTACCAGCAGGATCGACGCATGGCGGTTCTTATAATCCCGAGCGGGCATCAGCACCTCAAGCCCGTCAAAAGGTGCATCGGGTGCAGGACCGCCATTCTTGAGCATGGCCGCCAACTGATCGCGCGCAGCTTCGACCTGCGCCCGCGACGCGCCAATTATTGCATCCCCAACGACCGAGGCAGACGCTTGCCCCAAAGCACAGGCCTTGACGTCCTGACCAAAGGCACTGATCTGACCGTCGCGAACCTTGATGTCGACAGTTACAGTCGATCCGCATAAAGGTGAGCGTTTCTTGACGGTTGCGTCGGGATCTTCCAGTCGCTCAAGATGCGGAATATCCGCAGCCAGCGCCAGAATGCGCCCGGAATACAGCTTAATCAGATCGTTCTCGCCGCTCATGGCTTTCCCTCGTCGTGTGTTACCCATACATAGTGGCCAGCCCACCGGATGCAAAAGGTTTTTCAGATGTCCGACCCAGTCGTGTTTGACCCCTCTAAATTGAGATTTAATGCGGCGGGTCTGATCCCGGCGATTGCGCAGGATGAAGCATCAGGCGAGGTTCTGATGATGGCCTGGATGAACGTGCAGGCGGTTGAAAAGACCCTCGAAACCGGGCGGGTAACCTATTGGTCGCGCTCCCGGCAGGCCTTCTGGATCAAGGGCGAAACCTCGGGCCATGTGCAGGAACTGGTGGATTTCCGGATCGATTGCGACCGGGATTGTCTATTGGTTCTGGTCCGTCAAACCGGTGCAGCCTGCCATACCAACCGACGAACCTGTTTTTTTACCGCCGTTCGGGATGGGGTCGAGGCTGAACTGATGGCGCCAATGGAGTAGGGGTCAAAGCCCAACCATTCGGCGTATGTCGCCCGGGCTAGCCCCTTCGGCCCGGTATTTTGAGATCGCGCGGGCATCATCGCGTTTGGCCAGCCGTTTGCCTGCATCATCGCGGATCAGGTCGTGGTGGAAATACTCGGGTGTCGGCAGGTTCAGTAACACCTGCAACAGAACGTGGATGCGGGTCGCGTCAAACAAGTCCCGTCCCCGTACCACCTGTGTTATACCCTGAGCCGCGTCGTCAAGTACGACGGACAAATGATACGACGTCCCCATGTCACGGCGGGACAGAACAACATCACCTATGGTGGCAATCAACTCATCAGGCGAAAAGGTGACAATGCCGGTTTCGCCGCCCGGACCCGAACCCAGCTCAAGAAACTGATACCTGTCGGGGTTGCGGACCGCCTGACACGCCTTGACCACGTCCAATCGCAATGGGTCCTGAGTTGGACGAGGAAGTTCCGATAAATCTTTGCCAACAAACCTTTTTCGACAAGTCCCAGGGTAAACAAGCCCGTCGGGTCCAAGCATAGGTGCGCCTTCCTGCGGCGCACTGGTTGCAGCGGCGATATCTTTGCGATTACACGTGCATGGATACAAAAGACCCTGCGCCCATAGCTGATCCAGCGCCTTGTGGTAAAAGCCCAAACGATCCGATTGGCGCATCACGGGCTCCGGCCATGTCAGCCCCAACCATCTGAGGTCGTGGTAAATCTGATCCTCCCATAGCTGTCGCGAGCGGGATTGATCGATATCCTCAATTCGCAGCAGGAACCGGCCGCTTTCAGAAGCAGCCCGATCGCTGGCAACCAGCGCAGAATATGCGTGCCCAAGGTGAAGGGGGCCTGTTGGGGATGGCGCAAAGCGCGTTACGAGAGTCACGCTTTTTCTAATACATACACGTCAGAGTTAAGGTTGATACCGGGCAGGTGGGGGCCGTGTTCACGAAATAACAAACGTGCGGCCCCCATGTCGACCCAATCCGTCAGACGGCAGGTGAATTTATGGTCCGCCAACGCATGATCGTTCAGCGAAAAGCCAAGCAAACCACCCTTGGGCAACGCGTGCATCAACAAATCCAGTGTCTCGGGCGGGGCAGCACCTTTTCCGATCACTCCTATGGCAGTAATCATCGTGTACTCCCCACGCTTCAAAGGCGCGGGCTTGGCGATATCGAATCCGGTCAGTGTTCGATAAACGCCCTTGCTGGCGGCTTCCTGAAGCATGTTCTCTGTTGGGTCCATCCCATCGATGACTTCAAAGCCAACAGCGCGCAGGGCAAGCCCCGACAACCCGGTGCCGCAGCCGTAGTCCAGAATTGGGGTCTGCGGCTTCGGTGCGAAAGACCACAAAGCCGCTGCTACACGGCCCGGCGTGGCGTAACCGTGTTCACCGACTTCCTTTTCATAGGTTGCAGCCCAGTTCTGATAGTGCGCTTCAGTCGCTTCAGGCGTGCCGAGGTTGTATGTGCTGTTCAGAAACGTGTCGTTCATTCCAGCATGCTAGGCCGAGTCCGCATTACGCGTCCAGTCAGCAATGTTCCAACCAGGTACTCCATTCAGCTTTGGCCCGGTCGGTATAGGCCTTGTACCGGTCTTTACGACCCCGACGCCCGCCTTTCAGGCCATCCACGGGGCGAAACAGGCCGAAATTCACGTTCATCGGCTGAAAGGTCTTGGCCTCGGCACCACCCGTAATGTGGTGAATCAAAGCACCCATTGCGCTGTCTTGCGGAACAGCGGGCAGGTCACGCCCCAAAATCTGAGCAGCGGCAAACCGACCAGCCAGCAACCCCATCGCGGCGCTTTCTACATAGCCTTCCACACCCGTGATCTGTCCAGCAAACCGAATGTTGGGTTTGGATTTCAACCGCATTTGCGAATCCAGAAGCGTGGGAGAGTTGATGAACGTATTGCGGTGAATGCCGCCCAACCGGGCAAAGCTGGCATTTTCCAAGCCAGGGATCATACGGAACACGTCGGTCTGGGCGCCGTATTTCATCTTTGTCTGGAAACCCACGATGTTAAACAAGGTGCCCAATGCGTTATCGCGGCGCAACTGCACCACTGCATGTGGTTTCACGCCGGGCTCATGCGGGTTGGTCAGCCCGACCGGTTTCATCGGACCATGGCGCAGCGTTTCGCGACCGCGTTCGGCCATAACCTCGATGGGTAGACAGCCGTCGAAGTAACTTGCTGCCTCGCCTTCGTGAAATTCGGTTTTTTCTGCTGCCAGAAGCGCGTCTATGAAGGCCTCGTACTGATCCCGGTCCATCGGGCAGTTCAGATAGGCCGTCCGCTCTTCTTCGGTCTCGCCCTTGTCGTAGCGTGATTGCATCCACGCTTTGCTCATGTCGATGCTTTCGGCATAGACGATCGGTGCGATGGCGTCGAAAAAGGCAAGTGCGTCAGACCCTGTCTCGGCCTGGATGGACTGACCCAGCGCGGGCGACGTCAGGGGGCCGGTCGCAAATATCCACTGGCCATCGCTGGGCAGGGTCGTCACTTCTTCGTCGGTTACCGTCACGCGTGGGTGGGCGCGAAGTTTTGTGGTCACACTTTCTGCAAACGGGTCACGGTCCACAGCCAGCGCGCCACCGGCTGGCAGGCGGTGTTCATCGGCTGTTGTCATGATCAACCCATTGGCGGCACGCATTTCCCAATGCAGCAGACCCACTGCGTTCTGCTCATCATCATCCGAGCGGAACGAGTTCGAGCACACCATTTCCGCCAAATTGCCGGTCTGATGTGCAAAGGTGCCGATGGTCGGACGCATTTCGTGGATCACAACATCCACGCCCATTTCAGCAACTTGCCAGGCCGCCTCTGACCCGGCCATGCCGCCGCCTACAATATGCAAAACTTGTGTCATGCGATGCCACATAGGGCAGACCACAATCGGGCGCAACTGAGGCAAAGCGGTTTCACGAATTTTATAGAAGGGGTCTTGGGGTCGCCGCTGCGGGATTGTCAGCGCTGGTGAGAGAGACCAGCTGGAGGGACCTTCCGCCCACGGCGACCCAAAAGTGTCCTGAGGCCTTGGCCTCGACCCAGCTTTGCCACAGTGTCGCCCTTTTGGAAAGTGCAAAATTCAAAACAGTGGCGAAAAATGTGCAAAACAATTGCATTATTGGGACCAATTTGGGGGACGTTTTTCGATAAAGGCTGAAATGCCTTCTTCTGTATCCCGGTACAGCATGTTCTGCGCCATTACGTCACCGGCATAGGCATAAGCCTGATCCAGCGGCATAAGAAGCTGTTGATAAAACGCCTCTTTACCGATTTTGACAGCGGATCCCAGCTTGGAAGCAACCAGTTCTGCCAGCGCATTGGCTTCGTGTTCAAGACGCGTCTCGGGGACAACGCGGTTGACCAAACCCAAATTAGCCGCACGTTCGGCTGATATGAATTCACCAGTCGTCAGCATTTCAAATGCCTGCTTTCTGGGGATATTGCGGCTGAGGGCCACCATTGGTGTCGAGCAGAACAAACCGATATTAACGCCGTTCACCCCAAACCTTGTGCCTTCCGCGGCGACGGCCATGTCACAGGTGGCTACCAGCTGACACCCGGCGGCGGTTGCAATGCCGTGGACCTGTGCGATGACGGGCTGGGGTAGGGACTGGATCGACATCATCACTTTCGCGCAGCGCGAAAACAGGTCATTGAAATAAGCTTTGCCACCATCTTCGGACTGGCGTCCGGCCGTCATCTGTTTCAGGTCGTGCCCGGCGCAAAAAACCTTACCCTGACCCGCCAGGATCACAGCCCGGATCGACGTGTCTTCACGCAACGTGTCCAGTTCAGCCTGAAACGCCGACAGCATCTCGTCACTCAGCGCGTTCAGCCGCTCTGGGGCGTTCATTGTAAGCCGTGCAACAGCGCCGGTGTCGTTACGTTCCAGAATTGCCATCTTGCCCTCCGATCCTATGTTGGGCCAACTCTAGGTCGGTATGAGCAGGAGGGAAAGCATGGCTTTGGCAATGAACCGGGACGAACTGTCACAATACCTAAAGGAGGTTTTCCCGCAGGTGCATAAAGACTTTGTCGTCGAGGACCTGACCGAAGATACAATCACCATGCGCCTTGTTGTGAAGGATCAGCATCTGCGGCCGGGGGGTACGGTTTCGGGACCATCCATGTTTGGGCTGGCTGATGTTTGTGTATACGCGATGGTTCTGGCGCGAAAAGGGCGTCAATCCCTGGCGGTCACAACGAACAGTTCCCTGGATTTTCTACGCAAACCAGCAGGCAACACGGACATGATTGCTATATGTCGCCTGCTGAAACTGGGCCGGACTTTGGCCGTCGGTGACGTACTTATGTATTCCGATGGCGCGGAAGACCCTGTTGCCAGAGCGACGATGACCTATTCCCTGCCACCTGCAGGGTCCGCGGCCGCGAAATTCGGATAAAAAAGACCGGGGACAAGCCCCGGCCCAGGAAGAGGTCCCAATAATGGGACTGGGGATCAGTTAAATCTGCCAAAAATGGCGCTTTACCTCGCGGCGCGCATCATGGCGTGTCAGACCGACGTCTTTCAGCAAGCGGTCATCCAGATAACTAAGATTGACGCGGCTACGGCGACGACGCTCCCATTGAGTGACCGCTGCCGCAAACCGCACGGCCAGTGCAGCGGCCAGAGGCAGCCGGGGGCTGTCGGTCAGCAGCAGAAGGGCGGGGGTGTGCATTGTGCGTGTCATCTCGGAATTCCTTTCAATTGTATTGACACAAATCAGTTGTACTTGGTACACGTGACTGATACATTCGAAATTGTGTCAAAAGCAAAGGAAGAATTGTAATGGATACAATTTGGCCAGAGGCGCTACCGAAATCCAAAGGACCGAAATACACTCTGGTTGCTGACACAATTCGAAAAGCCATAGATAACAAATCTTTGGAAGTGGGCGTCAAACTTCCTCCGGTGCGCGAACTGGCGTATCGCCTGCAAATAACGCCTGGTACAGTCGCGCGCGCCTATACAATCCTGACAGATGAGGGGTTGTTACAAGCCGAAGTCGGGCGTGGTACATTTGTTGCGCCGCCAAAATCGCCCATTCTTGACGACGTTTGGGCGCGGCAACTGCATCTTCGGGACGACAAATACAATGCCAATGTAAGTCTGTTCAGCCCTAGGTTGGCAGATATGGGGCAGGTGTCCCTGATCCGTGAATGTCTGAAAAAAGTGTCGCAAGCCGATCCGGGTTTGTTTCTGAATTACCCGACGCGTGACGCGTACCAGCCCGTGCGACAGGCGGTTGTGGACTGGTTGTCAGACCTTCCGCTGGGCGCACTGACCCATGATGATATTGTGTTGACACATGGCGGCCAGAACGGGCTTTGCGTTGTGTTTCAGACGATCCTGCGCGGGCCCAAACCTGTCGTACTGGTCGAGGACCTGTCTTATGCCGGGTTCCGTCGCGCAGGCGAACTGATGCGCGCGGAAGTGGTCGGTGTGAAGATGGACAGATGGGGTGTCGATCCGGCAGCGTTAGAACATGTTCTGCGCCACACGACAGCGCAGGCCGTCTGCGTGTCGCCAGAAGTTCAAAACCCAACGGGCGCACACACACCGTTGGAGCGGAGGAAAGAGATCGTTGAGATTGCCCGTCGCTTTGATTTGCAGATCATTGAAGATGATTGCTATCGCATGGGCGATGCCCGAGAGCCCAGCTTTCGGGCACTGGCGCCTGAACGGGGATGGCATGTGTCATCAATCTCGAAGATTCTGACACCGGCATTGCGTGTGGGTTTTGCTATCGCCCCCAGAGAAAAAAGTGTGGATCTGCGCCGGTCCGCTGAATACGGATATTTCGGATTGGCCCAGCCCTTGGCGGAATTGACCCGCCTTCTGCTGTCCGATCCGCGTACGCGTCAGATCGCCAAGGATGTGCGCACGCGGATGGGGGATTATTTACGCGTTGCCGTCAATACCCTGGGTGGGTTTGATCTGAACTGGGCCCCGGACGTTCCCTTTGTCTGGCTGAGCCTTCCGTCTGGCTGGCGGTCGGCTGCATTCAGTCGCGCGGCCGAGCGGGAAGGGATACAACTCCGATCCGCCGACGAGTTCGCGCTGCGCGATGGGCGCGCGCCGAACGCGGTACGTATTGCCATGAATGGTCATGTGTCACTGGAACGGTTCGAGGACGCGATGCAGCGCCTGCGTGTTCTATTGGACAATCCGCCTGAACAAATCAGTGTTTGAATATGGGGTAATATAATACCGATTTTCTAAGTATTTGGTTTTACGTGCATAAATAAGACCAATGCCGCTTGACCTGCGTGCGGGCACCTCATAAAACCCGTCCATCGAATTCGGGCCGCTCCGCTGGGGCGGTCTTTCACATCAAACAGGACTATCCTGCCATGAAAACCTTTTCTGCAACACCTGCAGACAT
This sequence comes from Ruegeria sp. AG7, assembly GCF_056541545.1. Taxonomy (NCBI): domain Bacteria; kingdom Pseudomonadati; phylum Pseudomonadota; class Alphaproteobacteria; order Rhodobacterales; family Roseobacteraceae; genus Ruegeria; species Ruegeria sp. AG7. The sequence goes on along the minus strand of NZ_JBQFYP010000007.1, from coordinate 69,356 downwards.
CGACAAGAAGTGGATCCTGATCGACGCTGAAGGCGTTGTTCTGGGCCGTCTTGCTTCGATCGTCGCCATGCGCCTGCGTGGCAAGCACAAAGCGTCGTTTACTCCGAACATGGACATGGGCGACAATGTCATCGTGATCAACGCTGACAAAATCCAGATGACCGGCAAGAAGCGCGAAGAAAACTTCTACTGGCACACTGGCCACCCGGGTGGCATCAAGTCGCGCACCAAACAGCAGATCCTGGATGGCGCACACCCCGAGCGTGTTGTCTTCCAGGCCGTCAAGCGTATGCTGCCAGGCAACCGCCTGTCGCGCCAGCAGATGACCAACCTGCGTATCTATGCCGGTGCCGAGCACCCGCACGAGGCCCAGGCCCCCGAAGTTCTGGACGTCAAGTCCATGAACAAGAAAAACACCCGGAGCTAATGACCGATGGTTGATCAGATCAATACTCTCGAAGAGCTGAGCGCCGTCGCAGGCGTTGAAACCGTGGCCGAAGAAGTCATCGTACGTGAACCCGTACGTGACGAGCTGGGCCGCTCCTATGCCACTGGCAAGCGTAAAGACGCTGTTGCCCGCGTTTGGATCAAGCCGGGTTCCGGCAAGGTCACCGTGAACGGCAAAGATCAGGACGTCTATTTTGCACGCCCCGTTCTTCAACTGATCCTGCGCCAGCCGTTCCAGGTTGCCGGCGTAGAAGGTGAATTCGACGTTGTTGCAACCGTAAAAGGCGGTGGCCTGACCGGTCAGGCCGGTGCGGTTAAGCACGGCATCTCGAAAGCGCTGCAACTCTATGATCCGAACCTGCGTGGCGCACTGAAAGCCGCTGGCTTCCTGACCCGCGACAGCCGCGTTGTGGAACGTAAGAAATTCGGTAAGCGCAAAGCCCGCCGTTCGTTCCAGTTCTCGAAGCGCTAACGCTGAACGACAAAAAAACTCTTGTAAAACAAACGGCTGCAAGATTTTGCGGCCGTTTTTTATTGTTAGCAGATTGTTAGCAGCACACTGATATCATTGACGTCTTGGTTTAGCGAAATTAGCATAATTTTAGCGTTTGCAGCATTGGAGAAACGGGCAGGGCGTGGCTTACTACAAAAATAGACAAGAACACTACGATGGTGCGCTCTTGTTGTTTCAACGCAATCTAGACGTAGCCGTTCCCAACTCAAAAACACATCGCGCTGCAAGCTGGTACATGCGGCTAAAGATAGCTGGGCAAAAAGGCTACTACACCCGCAGCACTAGGCGCACGAAGTACGAAGAAGCGTTTGTTCATGCACAAGCTGAGTTCTTGCGTTTGCAGCAGGCTGCAAGGATGGGACACAGCTTAGACGAATACACTTTTGAACGACATTGGAACGATTGGTATGAGCGCAACGTAAGTAATGAAACTTGGGCTGAAGCACGCGCACGCTGGCACAAGATGTATTTTAATCGTTACTTCAAAGACTATTTTTCCAACAGCGACGGAACTTCAAAACTTCTCAACGAAATCACCCCGCAGTATGCGCATGGCTATTGGGATTGGAGAAAGTCGTATTGGACAAGAGACGAGGCAAAAAAGCTACTCAGCTACAATCCAAAAAGGCGAGGTAGCAAAACTCGTGGCACAGCAAACGCCAAGCGTTTACCCGCATTGAAAACGCTGCAAATGGAGCAAAACGCTCTTAACCAAATCTTCCATGATGCCTTTGAGAAGGGCCGCATGCAGCAAGTGTTTAAACTGCGTGTTGCGAAAAAAGGAGAAGCACCAAACAGGCGTCCGGCCTTTGATAGTGAGAGAGAACGGAAGATGTTATCTCAGAACTTTCGACGCTACAGAGAATGCAAAGGTCGGTTTGCAAGTACGGGTTTGAACAAATGGCATGTCCTGCACCGTGCCCAACTCTCATACTTCGTTTTGTTCCTAATGCACAGTGGGTTGCGTGTTGGTGAAGCGCGAGAAATGAAGTGGGTCGATGTGCAACTTAATGAAGAAGTAGATGGGGAAGATGAGCGTATTGCTGAGGTGCGCGTGAGCAAAGCTACGAAAAAGGGAATAACGCGGCTCGTTCAAACTCAGCCCGGCGCAAACGAAGCGCTTATTAAATGGAAAGAACTTTCGCCGCACACCTCTGAAAGTGATTGGGTTTGGTTTGGTCAACAACTTGATGCTGACGGCAAAGCAAAACAGATTGGGGATTTAAACAAGAGTTTTCAACGCGTTCTGCGAGAGATTGAAATTGACGATAGGGAAGGTGGTTTACTTTTTGACAGGGACGGTGACAGGCGCAGCTTATACAGCTTGCGCCACACCTATGCGACAGTACGGTTGGAGAAAGGCGATGTGAACGTTTACGACTTGGCGCTGAACATGGGGTGTGAGGTTAAGCAGATCGAAAAGCATTATTCCCATGTCACATCTAAGTCGCGCAGGTCACAGATCACTCAGACAAAACGGAAAAAGCGCAAAGATGCAGCAGATTCTGGGGCTGCTATGCAAGATGATGCGTTCTTAAAAGAAGCAAGTAGGCGTTACAATGCAGGCGAACTGACTAAAGAAGCGTTTTTGGAAATTGCAAATTCTTCGCAAAAGAATTCAGTATGACCAACAACCACTACCGAAAAAGATCTTCCCTTTTTTTCGACCTGTGTACGTTCGCGTAGTACACAGTACCCGAGCGTATTGCACCAGGTCCTCGGCTGTTGGCTAGGTAAGTACCAAAACTAAAGTAATTCTTGTTGGACCTTTTGCCGTCTTCATTGATGTTGTTCGGATCAAGATTCGGGCCGCGATGTGTTAGTTTGCGATCACCATCAATGTAAACTTCAATGACGCCGTTGCCACTGTCACTCCAATTCACAAACATTTCGACACGGGTCCATTTACCTTTAACAGTCGGCATTTCAACGATTTTCTTAACCGCGACCCCGTCACAGTCGTGGTTTTCCCGCGTGCCTACGCTCTTGAAGGTAACCAAAAACAGAGCGTTTCCGTGACCGGGGCGAGTCCAGTGTCCCACTGCAGCATGTGGGCAGCGTTCTGATTTCCATTGCGCAAAGATATTCCACGCCGATTTTTGCTGCCCTTGTGTTGGATAGCTTTGAGGAATCAAAATATCAAAGCCGTACCAGACAGGACTGGGTTGTGGAAAAGCGCTGTAGAATGATTTTCCATTTTTCTTTTCTCTAAGCTCGCTTCGCACGCTGCCGTAGTCGCAATCCCCCTTGCCGCTGCTATCTGGAAGTTTTTTGGATTTGCACTCGCCGCCGTAGATTGAGAATGAATGCACATACTTTGCGTCGATACCCTCAACCTTTTTGAGTTTTTTGTATGACTTGGGAAGATTTTCTTGTTTCTGTTTGAAACTGTCGAAGTCAACGTCTGCGGTGACTAGTGTCGGGCTGAACAAGGCAAGGGCTGCAGAAATGAGAAATGCTCGAATAAACATATAACATCCTGATATTATGTAACAATGATGCTAGCTGAAACATATGAACTAGCAAACCTATTTTTTGTGAGATTGAGCAGAGCAAAAGAGCTTTGCGGTTCATTCAGTTTTGAGCTCAGAGCACATTTTGGGGAGCTACAAGTGAGAGGATTCACAGGTAGAGAAAGCGTGCAAAATGACTGCAATCAACCGCCGGTTAGTACGAGCGTGTGGTGTACAGATGATGCTATACCCGCTGTTAAACATAAAGATGATTTTTGGGCGTTTGTAGAAGCTGGCCGTAAGCTGGGTGATTTGCACGTAAACTATGAGAGTGCGGAAATGCATCCAGTTACAATTGCTGAGGGCGACCTGCGCTTGGCTAATATAGACGATCCCGTAAGCTACTTCCGTGTCGAGCAGATGCGTTATGGCGGTAAACGCGGCAGTGACAAGACAACGCTTCACTACAACAACAACATCACGCTCGTCGACATACCGCTTGCGGCATATGAATATGTTGTAAATGGCAAGCCAGCGTTGGATTGGGTTGTTGAGCGGCAGCGTGTGAAAACCGATCCCAAAAGCGGAATTGTGAACGACGCGAACGATTACGCGAACGAGACAATGCAAGACCCTGCTTATCCGCTAAAACTGTTTCAGCGTGTCATAACGGTAAGTTTGGAAACGATGAAATTGGTGCGGAGTTTGCCTAAGCTGGAGCTAAAGGAAGTCTAAGGCGATTGTGGTATAACGATCATCAAGAACTCTGACATAGTTGATCGGCGATTAAGTCCGAGCCGACTTGCCTAAAGCAGTTCTATCGCGTTGCGAAGCTTGCTTTCGTTGTAGTCAATGTAGCGTTGAGTGGTGCTAATGTCTTTGTGTCGGGCAAGTGCTTGTATGACCCGGACGTTTACCCCCTTGTCAGCAAGCTCGGTCAAAAACTGTCGGCGGCCACTGTGGCTGCTGGCACCTTTGACGCCTGCAAGTTCGTAAAACCGAGCAAACAGGTTGACGATGGTTTGAGCGCTGAACCCGCCGCGCTTGGCGCTAAAAATTAGCGCTGCTTGCGGATTCTTGATGTGGCGAGGGTAGGTGGCAGCGTATTTGGCGAGGATTTTGGCAAGCCGCTTGCTTACTAGCACGGTGTTTGCTTCGTCGCCTTTGGTTTGTCCCGCTACTAAGAACAGCGTGTCGCGCACTTGTCCTTGTACATCGTATACGTCGCCAGCTTTCAGTCCTGCTATCTCGCACGCACGAAGACCGGCAAAAAAACTGAGTGCAAAAATTGCACGGTTTCTTGACTTGTACCGATGTGCGTCGATTACCGCATATACGCGCTTTCGTTCTACCTCTGTCAGTAACTTGGCTTGTTTCATAACTCACCTAAAATGTGTGGTTTCGTTGTAATGTATTGTAAATTCACACATTTTGGCGGACGACCGAAAATTTAACTCAAGTTAAGCCTTTGGCCGCAAATGGAAAATTTCAGAAATATTAGAGATTATACAATTCATAACATTTTCGGTTTTGGCGTTTTTGCCGGAACGACGGACAAAATGCTGTGCTGTTCCTGCAAGTAAGCTTCCAAGCTGGCTATCACCTCTCGCAGTGTACCGATTTCTGAATCGACTATGCTGCCTACGTGCTTTTTGCGTAGATGGGTCAGCGCAAGTTTGATCTGAGCAGTTTGGAGACAAGCAATGGCTGCTTGTGCGCTGAGATCACTGTTGCTGTTTTTCTGGACGGCAAACCAGCTTCGGCTTCGTCGGCACCAGTCCTGGCTGAAGTCCTCAGCAGATTCGACCAGAGCTTCAGCTTTAAGATCAATGTAAATTTTCTCCATCAGTAACATATGGGTTCTCCTTGATAATTTGGGTTTTGTTGAAAAAGGTTTTTATGTTGATGCTCTGCATCAACAGCCGGCACTGTTCATAGCTTCGCTCTCGCTTCGCATTCACAGCATCAGCCTTTTTGGGTTTTCAGGCAAAATGTCTGAAAAAAAAATTTCAGTTTGTTTGAAGGGCTTTATTCTGAGCAAATAGATCGCGCCTGTCTTTGGCACGATCCAGTTGCGCGGCTTTATTCGTCGCTTAACAGGCTACACTCACCAAACCTTAAAGGAAGAGCAGGTTTTGCTATCATCTCTATTACTGGGCATCATACGCACGCGCTGGAGCTGGTGTAGCGAAGCTAAACCCAGCGCGATGACGGGTACTGCAATGCAGCGCGTCGGTCCGTCTCACTAAAATTCACGCATTGCTGCGCTACAACCACTACGACAACAATAAACGCAGTTCCGCATAGGCAGCGCGTTTTAGGCATCCTGCGCGCGATGGCAGGGTAGATTGTTGAAGCGGACAACTGAAAAGTCCGTTTGCTACCGTCTCACATCAGAACGGGTTCACAGCACAATAATATCCGGCGTGCTAACCTTTCGATCAGTTTGTAACGAAGGAAGGCTTGTGCCTTAGCTTCTTAATGTATTTACCACGTTCAGGCAGAAGGGGCGTGATTACCGGAATATTTCGGCTTTTTGGGCCTACTCGGTTCAGCAACACGCACGGGCTTCGTAGGTGGCTTGGGATCAAGCTCAGTTTCACGTTTCTTAGCCTTGCGTCTATTCGCTGCAGTGGTGCTATCCTGTTCTTGCAGTCTCACTCCCTCAATGCAGTAGTCAGCGGTATCTAGCAGCCACTGTGTAACTCGCACCTGTTCATGCTTGGGCAGCGTGCCGAAATCCTTGCGTAACTCGAAAATGGTTTTCTTAATTTCTCTTAACGACATGTTGTACCTCCTCAAGCTATTTAGCTTGAATGAGCTAAGGAGTTTCGTTTGCGTGGATTTTAGTGAGCACGCCCGAGAATTACTCCATTATTTGCCTAGACATGTGGGCTTAATCGATCAGAAAAAAGTAGCGGCCGTTAAGTAATCAAACGGCTTTCGTAGCTTGGTCGGTCAGTGCGTAGGACACACTCATCACAAAAACAGCTGTTCTCGCAGGACGCGTTCGATCACTGGTCCGAGCCCGCTCGCTGCCGCAGCCACTACTACGGAACGTTTTTTCGCAATCACAACCAATACGGGCGTGCACCGCCGCATGAACATTGATAAGTTGCCCGCGATTTGATGAGGGTACAGAGCGTGACGACTTACGACATAAAGATCAAAAACTGCAACAGCATTGATGAAGCGAATGTTCAAATCGAGAAAAACCGGCTGAATATTAAGTACGGGCCCAACGGACTGGGAAAAAGCACTATTTCGAAAGCGATAGCTGGGCACATAAGCGGCGATGGCAGTTTGAAGGACTTGCTCCCTTTCAAGTTGCGTAAAGTTAAAAACTCAACTTTGCCTTCGGTAGATGGTACCGGCGACATTCAATCAGTTCTGATTTTCAATGAGGATTACGTTAATCAATTCGCGTTCCAGCAAGACGAAGTTGTACAGAACAGCTTCGAAATATTCATAAAGACCCCAGAATACGATACCGCAATGGACGAAATCACAGCGTCCTTTGATGGAATAAGAAAAGCATTCCTGAAAAGCGAAGAGATTGAGCAGACAACCAAGGACTTGAAGGACCTTAGAGACGCATTCGGAAAGGCCAACAAAGACGGGACAATTTCGAAAAGCAGCAAAGTTCTCAAAGCTTTCGGCTCCGGCAATAAAATAGACAACATTCCTGATGAACTTTTACCTTTCGAGACCTTCATCAAAGGTGAAAAGCCCTCAAAATGGATCGGATGGCAGATCAAAGGAAACGAGTTCATGCAGGATGGCGACACCTGTCCTTACTGCGCCACAGAACTGCCAACGCAAGAGCAAAAGAACACGGTGCAAGCAGTTTCCCAACAATACAACGCGACCGCGGTTGATCATCTGAACAACCTAAAAGCGGTTATTGAACGACTTGGGAAATACTTCAGTTCAGCATGTCAGGAAAATTTGGAAAAAGTTGTAAATGCAAAAATCGAGCTGACAGCGCCGCAGGAGAGCTTTCTCAGTAGCCTCAAGACTTCGATCACCGCACTTATCGAACAACTTGATGGTCTCCGAACAATTTCCTTTTTTTCGCTTCGCGACGTTTATGAAATTGACGCCAAACTCCAAGGACTAAAGATCGACCTCGGTATGATCGATAAGTTGGACTCTGAGGAAACGAGAAAGGTCACAGACCCGATCAACGCTCAACTCGAAGAACTCTTAAAGAAAGTCGGCATTCTGAAAGGGCTGGTTGGCAGACAAAAAGCTAAAATCAAAAAAGCCATCGAAATAAACCAGTCCAGCATTAACGGCTTTTTGAAGTCGGCAGGCTATCGCTATTCTGTGTCGATTGTGCCTGAGCCTGACTCTTACAAGATGAAGCTCGAGCACGAAGACCTCAACGAGCATATCGAGATGGCGGGTCGGCACTTAAGTTTTGGCGAAAGGAACGCATTTGCGTTGGTGCTTTTTATGCATGAAGTAAACAGTAAAAGACCCGACTTAGTCGTCTTAGATGACCCTATTTCATCCTTCGACAAGAACAAGAAGTTTGCAATTATGCATGAACTTTTTCGTGGAAAAGGTAGTTTGCGAGACTGCACATCAGTAATGTTGACCCATGATATCGAACCTGCGATTGACGTCGTCAAAAGTACGGCAGGGCTTTTCGCGGGATCAAATCCTCAAGCCACTTTCCTTTCATCAAAGCAAAACGTAGTTTCCGAAGTAGCTATCACGAAAGGTGACATCAAAACTTTCGGACAAATCTGCAATGAAATTGTATCGGGCGAAGCTAATCCACTGATCAAAGCGATCTATCTACGCCGACATTTCGAGATCGCGAACAACGTGGGGTTGGAGTACAATCTCTTGGCCAGTCTTTTGCACAAGCGAGCAGTGCCAACGCTTCAAGATTCAAGTGGATCGCGAGAAATGACAGTTTTGGAAAAAGCGGAAGCAGAAACCGCCGTCAGTGGTAGAATTGAAAACTTTGACTACGATCAACTCCTGGTTCAGCTGAACGACACCAACGAAATGATTGATCTGTACCATTCGACAGAAGTGGGTTACGAAAAAATTCAGTTGTTTCGGCTTATTAACGGTCGTCACGACGATGATGTGATTTCTAAGTTTATCAATGAGTCGTATCACATTGAAAATGAATACGTGATGCAGCTAGATCCGCGGGTATTTGACAGCATTCCTGAGTATGTTGTGAAAGAATGTGACAGGTTGCTTCCAACAGTGGTCAAGGTGGCCTAGCACGCGATCAACTCTTACACACTTGCCACGAAATGCGCTGACGCACCATGAAACGTGAAGCTAAGCTGAAAAAAATACACGAGCAGCTTACACGTGGAAAAATCGTGCAAAATCGCCAGTTGCGAACTTGGTTGACCGCTGAAGAGTATTCACGGTTTGAGGAGGATTGGCGCGAACAGATTGAACTGCGTCAGTACTTAAAAAACAAACCCAAGCAAATCTTGGAGTATGAAAAGCGGTTAAAGCGTGCGAGTCTCACATACGGCAGAGCGGACAGTTTTAGCGGGCGGGGTCGCCACAAAGCAGCACAAAAATTGCTCGACCAAGCCGAAACCGAGTTTGAGCGCCTCGCTGAATTCCTGTCTGAAATACTAGAAGGTGATGCGACCTTAGATCATTGGGTTCGACAGAGAAGCATGTTTTGACGCCACCAATACACCGCACAGCAGTTCTGAGAATTTTCCCCGCGTCATCACTTCCCGCAGCCTAGAAAATCAAGGTGGCGGGCATTTGACGGGAATGAAGACAAAGCGCCAAACCAAGATCGATGCTGTAGAAAGAGCATTAGAATCCATGCAGCATAAAGACGAGGATGATGCGGCGAAGTTTGCGGAACGCATGTCAGTTGCACGTAAGCTAAAGAAGCTCGCGTCCGATTAAAAAACGCGCTGTGGCGCTCAAAGAAGGTCATACAGCGCCCATAAGCAACTAATACGCTATGTGCACCGTTCAGGCTGGATTGTTTGATTGTATGTTGGGCAAAATACGTTTTTGTGTTTGGCGTAAGGGTTTGTTTTTGGTCGCTAATATTAGAAAGAGACAGCAAAATTGTGTTCAATGCACAAGGAGTGAAGCATGTCTAATCTATCAAAACTCGCCATTAAATCCGTTGTCCGCACCAAAAACCAAGACCCAACGCGTCAGCGTAGGTTGAAGCTCGTGGCTGCTTTGGAAGAGCAAATGAAAGTAGCGGATGCAGCCCTAAAAAGAGAAGACTACACGGTTGAACGTAAAGCTTGGGTAAAAAACGAAGCTGGCGAAAAAGTGCTTGTTGATCGCATGTGCAAGGTTCGAGCATGGTTTTTTGAACAAGACGGTGGGTGGTATGTGCAGTGCAAATACGGAAACAAAGCGCTCGCACTGGCGGGCGGCAATGCAGTTTTGGTAAAGGCGCTGAAAGACGTGAAAGCTGCGTTGGTGACTTTGAAGGCAGCTGCTGAGGCTGGTGAGTTAGATGAAGTCATTGAAAATACGATAAAAAAGCGCGAGAAAGTGGAGGCGCAGTTTCACCGTAATCGTTAGCAGTTTATTAGCAGAATTTTATTGATACTGTAGCTTATCGTAAAATATATAAAAATTAGACGTTCAGGTTAGCGAAGCGTTAATTCGCCGGGAATACCCAAAAGAAAGGGCTCGCACTAGCGAGCCCTTTTGCTTTTGGCGGGTTGTTAATCATTCTTCGTAGACGAGTTTCCACGCACCGTTTTCAACAACGTTGACGAACACAGTATCTGCGCCCTGATGATCCTCAGGACCATAGGTGATGTGGTTGCCAACCAGATCGTCCTGATAATCCAGCGTTTCCATCGCTGCGATGAAACTGTCCTGCGTCAGATCAGGGCCTGCGGCCTCCAACGCCTTAACCATCATTTCAGCCGCCGAATAACCCAGCATGGCAAATCCGACCGGATCTTCGCCTGTGGCTGCCTTGTATTCCTCGATAAATGCGGCCGGGGCAGGTTGATCCGCACGCGCCCAAAGATCCTGCCACGAAGCTGCCGCGTAGAATCCATCGGTCACGCCACCGGGCACCTGCGCCACGACCGTCAGGAAACTGGCCGAGGTGCCGAGAAATTTCATATCGGTCAGACCCATTTTCTTAGCGGTGCCCACGACAGTGATCGCCTGCCGCACCCCAAGCGCCATGGTGACGATATCACAACCCTCTTCCTGGAGCTTGCTCAGCGATCCAACGAAATCCGTCTCATCCGGTTTATGGGTGGTTTCTGATCCAAAAGTGAGCCCGGCTTCTTCGGCTCCGGCCTTGCTGCCTTCTAGAATTTCCTCACCAAAATCTGTCGGCAGGTACATGGTGCAGACCGTCTTTGAGCCAAACTCGCCAGCCAGATAGTTCACACCGACACGCGCCTGATCGAAATAGGTCGAGAAGGAGGTGAACTTGTTCCGCATTGGTTCCTGCAACATCTGACGCGCAGCTGTAAGAGGCGCTACGTTGGGAATGCCTTTGGGATCCAACAGCTTGAACCCTGCCATGTTCATCGGCGTGCCAAGCGATTGCAGCATGGCAAATACCTTGTCGCGATTGAGCAGTTTGTTATAGCCCTGCATCGCACGTGGCATCTGATAGCCGTTGTCTTCGACCACGTAACGAATTTTTCGCCCGTGCACGCCACCGGCTGCATTCACCCGATCAAAGACGACATTTGCACCTTTGGTTGCCGGAACACCCACTGCGGCGAATATCCCGCTCAGGTCGTTGACAGAACCAATGACAATCTCATCATCGGTCACGCCCTGTGTTTGCGCCCAACCAAGTGTTGCCGATGCTGTCAGCAGTGATGCAGCCGCCAGACTGTTGCGTAATTTCTTCATCTCTTTCCTCCCGTTAATCTTTTGGTCAAGTGTACATGTCTTCGATCAGATGCCCGTGTTTCTTTTCAACCAGTCCGCGTTTCAGCTTCATCGTCGCAGTCAGTTCGTCGTCTTCAGCGGTCAGCAGGACGTCGATCAGACGGAAATCCTTGATCTGTTCGACCCGCGCAAATTCTGCATTAACAGCGGCAATTTCCGAACTGATCAACTGCCTGATTTCCGGTGCCGCGCATAGCGAGGCAAAATTCGAGAAGGGGATTTTATGGCCCTGCGCGTATTTTTCGACATTTTCCTGATCAATCATGATCAGTGCCGTCAGAAATTTGCGCCTGTCCCCGATGATGATTGCGTCCGCGACATAATGACTGAACTTAAGGCGGCTTTCGATCTCGGCTGGGGTGATGTTCTTACCACCTGCGGTGATGATGATATCCTTCAGGCGGCCCGTGATGGTGACATAGCCATCCTTATCTATTGACCCCATATCCCCGGTACGCAGCCAGCCATCGGCGGTGAAGGTTTCTGCTGTCTTCGCGTTGTTGCGCCAGTATCCCTGAAAAATGTTCAGGCCCTTTAGTTGGATTTCGCCATCGTCCGAGATGCGAATGTCGCACCCTTCGACAACTTTGCCTATGGTTCCGATCTTATTGCTGTCTGTGGTGTTGAGCGTGGCGAGGCCCGAAGTTTCGGTCATCCCGAACCCTTCCACCAACGGCACGCCGATGGACCAGTACCATTTTAGCAGATCGGTCGAGATTGGCGCGGCGCCTGTTCCGCCTCGTCGCAGTTTGTCCAGACCCAACATTCGGCGCAGGTTTTTCAAAACCAGCTGATCCCAGAACCAGAATCTGGTGGTGACGCCGGATGGAACTGGTTGGCCTGCGCTCAGATATCCGGCACGGCGCGCACCAGTTTTTAATGCCAGGCCGAATGCCAGCCGCCCCAAAGGCGTGGCTTCCTGTGTCAGGATCTGGACGTGTGAGTAGATCTTTTCCCAAACCCTTGGCACCGCTGTGAAGGTTGAGGGCGAAACCTCCTGAAGGTTCGCGAAAACAGTTTCAGGGCTTTCGGCAAAATTGACAGTGCAGCGGGCCGCCAAGGGGAAATAGACCGAAACATCGCGTTCCAGAATGTGACACAGAGGCAGGAAACACAGCTGTTCATCGCTGGGCAGCGCTGGCAGCACCCGTGCAGCGGATTCGATGGCGGCCAGGATGTTTTCATGGCTAAGCATTGCGCCTTTCGGCTGACCGGTTGTACCCGACGTATAGACCAGCAAGGCAATGTCCTGCGGTTTGGCCAATGCGATTTCCGCTTCAAAGCGCCCGGGCTCGGCCAGTTCCGCCTCTTGGCCCAAGGCGAACAACTCGTCGATCATCATGCAGCGCGGATGGTTCAGGTCATGCAGCCCTTCGTCCTCGAGGATGATCACCTTGATCAGATCGGGAACCTCGGTCTCAATTCCCAGAAACTTGTCCAGATGCTCTTCGTCCTCGACAATCAGAAACCTGCTGCCGCTGTCGTTGATCAGGTATTGCAACTGACTGGCGGAATCTGTGGTGTAGACGCCGGAAGCGATACCGCCAACGCCCTGAATGCCCATGTCGAGCCATGCCCATTCCTTGCGGTCCTCGGACAGGATTGAGACCACATCGCCGCGTTCCAGTCCCAGCTTGCGCAAGGCCAGCCCGATCCATTTGGCATGCTGCCAGTAATCGGCCCAGGAATAGGATTTCCAGATACCCAGGTCTTTTTCGCGATGCGCCGTTCGGCTGCCCAGTTCAGCACATCGGCTTTGGAACAACTCTGCAATGGTGATGCAGCCATCAACGCGTACCGGGCGCTGCCCTGCCGTTGCGTTGAACTGAACGCCGTTTATCATGACCTGAGGGGGTAGGGGCGTGGCGTCCATCCGTCTTACCTCCACGTCTTTTTCCGCTTCCAGCGGCGGCTTTCGCGCGCGCCTTCTTCCTGTTTTCCAAGATAAAAGCTCTGAATATCCTCGGATTGCAAAAGCGCGTCCGCGGCACCGTCCATGACGATGCGACCCACCTCCATGACATAGCCATGATGTGCCAGTTCCAACGCCGCATTGGCATTCTGTTCAACCAGCAACATTGTCATGTTCTGTTCTTCGTTCAGACGTTTGAGAATGCCGAAGATCTCTTGCACCAGCAGAGGAGACAGTCCCAGAGACGGTTCATCCAGCAACATGATACGAGGCCGGGCCATCAATCCGCGCCCTATGGCCAGCATCTGTTGCTGTCCGCCCGAAAGGGTTCCGGCCTCTTGCGACCGACGGTTTTTCAGAATCGGAAAATAACGGAAGACCAGCTCACGATCCTGTTCGATCTGGTCTTTGTCTTTGCGGGTGTAGGCGCCGAGACTTAGGTTTTCATCAACCGTCAGCAGTGGAAAAACTTCGCGCCCTTCCGGGATGTGAACCACCCCGCGCTGGACAACCTTGTGCGGTTCCCAGCCCTGAATGTCGCCGCCATCAAAGGTGATTGTTCCCTTTTCCGGGTCCATCACGCCAGAGATGGTTTTCATCAATGTGGTCTTGCCCGCGCCGTTTGCGCCAAGGATCGACACGATTTTTCCTTCGTGAACATCCAGCGAAACGCCCCGAATGGCCATAATGGGGCCATAAAAACTTTCGATATTGCGGACTTGCAAGATCGGGGCGTTCATGAGGCTTTCCCCAGATATGCCTCGATCACGGCTGGATGCGATTGCACGTCTGCCGGAGACCCGAGGGCCAGCTTTGCCCCATCTGCCATGGCCAGGACCCGGTCGGACACGCCCGATACCAATCCCATGTCGTGTTCGACCATCAGCACGGTAATTCCCATTTGGCGTCGGATATCGTCGATCCACCAGCGCATATCGGTCGTCTCTTCCACCGACAGTCCCGAGGCTGGTTCATCCATCAACAGCAGCTTGGGATCGGTCGCCAGGGCACGTGCAACTTCGACCACTTTGCGTACGCCATAAGGCAGCCCTGAAATCATCTTGTCGCGATAGGCCTGCAGGTCGAGGAAATCGATGATCTGTTCGACTTTTTCCCGGCTCTCCAACTCTTGCCGTCGGACCGCAGGGGTGAACAAAAGTTCTGAAATCAGGTTCGTTGTCCGATGCCTGTGTCGTCCGACCAGTAGATTTTGCAGGACAGTTGCGTGTTCGAACAGCTCGATATTCTGGAAGGTTCGCGCCACCCCAAAGGCAGCCACGCCAGACGGTTTAACCTGAAGCAGATCGTGACCATCAAACCGGATCGACCCTGAAAACGGTTCGTAAAAGCGCGAGATCAGATTGAAGACCGTCGATTTGCCCGCGCCATTCGGCCCGACTATGGCAAAGACTTCGCCCTGCTGAACCTCGAAGGACAAATTGTCCACGGCTGTCAGACCACCAAATTTCAGGGTAACGTTTTCAAATTCCAGCAAGTTCATCTCAGACGCTCCGTCTTGAGATAGGATTTCTGCCGTTTGAACATGTCCTTGCGATAGAAAGGAAACAGTTCGAACCAGGTGCGGATTTTCAGCCAACGGCCATAGATGCCCATGGGTTCGAAAAGGATGAATGCAATCAGAATCATGCCAAAGATGCCGAACTCCAGCCCCGGAATGGCAACGGTGTTTCCGCCGATGATCGCGCCGACATATTCCTTTGAAATCGATAGAAACTGCGGCAAAAACCCGATGACGATTGCGCCCAGAAACGCGCCATGGATCGAGCCCAGCCCGCCGATAACGATCATCATCAGCAATTGGATCGAGATCAGGACGCTGAAGGTTTCATTGTTAAACGCACCAGCAAACAGCCCCATCAACGCGCCGGCCCAACCTGTAACCGCACAGGACAGGGCAAACGAAATCATCTTTGTTCGCGCGATATCGATACCCATTGCCTGCGCCGAAACCTCGGAGTCGCGCACGGCGATGAAGCTGCGTCCCAAAGGGGCACGCAGCAGGTTTACGTAACCCAACGTGACCAGAATGGTGACAGCCAGAACCAGCCAGAAAAAAAGATCAGGCGTCCCCCAGCGGTCAACCGTAAGGCCAAAGACCTCGACCCCGCCGATATATTTACCCGCGACACCACCAGTGATCGGCTCGGACAGAACAATGATGTCATCCATCAGGATGGACAGCGCCATGGTAAAGATCGCCAGGTAGATACCATGAAGCCTCAGGGCAGGGACTGCGACGGTCACGCCCGCGATCCCGGTCAGAATTCCGGCCAGCGGAAAAGCGACCAGAAAAGGCGCGCCTGCCTCAATCAGGGCCACGTTGGCGTAACAGCCGAAGGCCAGAAAGGCCGCATGGCCCAGACTGACTTGCCCTGTATGTCCAGTCAGGATCATCAGACCCAGACCGGCAATGGTCCAGATCAGAACGTTTGTCAGTTCACCCAGATAGAAATCGTCCAGCACGAGAGGCGCAGCCGCGACGACAAACAGAAGAAGCAGATAAAGGCGCAACTGGAACCCGTCTTTCCACGGGCGGATATCCTGCATGTAGTCGGTTTTGAAAACGATACGCATGGCTCAGACTTTCTTGACCCGGACCTGACTGAACAGCCCGTTTGGTCGGAAGATCAGGACGGCAAGCAGCAAAGCGTATGGCGCGACCTGGCTATAACCTGCCGCAATGTACCGGCTGGCGAAGGGTTCGATAACACCGACAATCAGCCCTCCGGCCAATGCACCCGGCAAACTGCCGAACCCGCCGATAACGGCGGCGGCAAACGCCTTGATACCCAGCAATCCGGTTGTCGGATCCACAGCACCTTTTGCAGCAAAGAGAATTCCGGCAATTCCCGCAACGCCTCCGGCCAAAGCCCAGACCCATCCCTGAACACGCCTGACGGGAATGCCCATGTAATAAGCTGCCAGCTGGTTTTGCGAGGCGCCCTGCATCGCCAGCCCCAGTTTGGTGCGGCTGAAGAAAACATAGAGCGACCATGTCAGCAGCACCGTGACGACGATTATCGCGACATCTTCCATCCCCAGCACAAGACCGCCCATACGCACTTCTTTGCCCGCAAGCGGGTTTTGCAGTGTTTGCGGCTCGTGCCCCCAGATCAGACCGGCAATGAAACGGATCACAAAGCCCAAAGCAATGGTCAGTATGACAACGGCGGTCTGGCTTTCACCAAACAGGCGGCGAATGATCAGGCGATCCAGAAGATAACCGAGCGCGGCCATTATTCCCAATGATACCGGCAGAGCGAGCCAGAACGGCAACCCCATATATTCGGTATTTGTCAGGCCGATGGTCACAAATGCGCCCAGCATCATGAAATCGCCCTGCGCAAAGTTAACCGCTTCGGTAGCCTTGTAGATCAGAACAAAGCCAAGCGCGATCAGGCCGTAGACACACCCGTTCGCCAGCCCGCTAATCAGCAGCTGCGCGTTATCCACACTGTCCTCCCTCCACCGGTTTTCCAGCGTCTTGTTCCGCCCGCGTATATCCTCCGGTAACGCAGGTGAATTCTACTATGGGGTGATAATCACCTTTCCGTCACTCTTTTTCAGCGCGTCAGCCAGATTCGGCACAAGATTTTCAAGCGTAAGGTGTTCGGAAACATCCGTTTTCCAGCGACCATCGGCAAAGCGGGCCTGAACTTCGGCCACAACCCGCATCTGGTCAGCGGGCGGTGTCGACATCATCCAGTGCGTCAGCCAGAAACCTTCGATCCGTTTGCCCATGAAGATCAGCTGACCTGTCTGAAAAAGCGTTGGCGCTTGGGTCGAAAGTTTGCCGTAGCTGACCCAGCGCGCCCGGTTTGGCATGGTGCAGAACAGTTTCTCGGACAGTTGATCCGTCACCGCATCAAGGAAGACCCGAGGTTTCAGCGTGGCGCTTATCGCCGCAAACTTCTCGACGACTTCAGGATCGGACGTCACAAGCACTTCGGCTGCTCCAAGACTTTTCAGCATTTCGACTGTCTCGGCCCGGCGCACCAGCGCGATGGGTTTCAACCCCAGATCACGCCCGAGGCTGCACATCAGTTTTCCCAACTGGCTGGACGCAGCGGATATCACAAATGCATCGCCGTCTTCCCTTGCCATGTCCACCATCGCCATCGCGGTAAGCGGGTTGACGATTTGCGCGGCCCCGTCATCATCTGAAATATCCGGACGCAAGGGGATGCACATTTGCATCTGCGTCACGACGTATTCCGCCCAAGCACCGGATCCAGCGGCCACGAAAGCGACACGCAGCCCCTTCAGCGCCTCGGCACCTTTTCCGGTTGCAACGATGTCGCCACAGCCTTCGAATCCGGCCGCGGCACCTTTGACGCGCGGCTGGCCATATTCACCCTTGATAAAGTGGAGGTCGGACGGATTGACCGACGACGCGCGCAGGCGGATCAAAACCTGACCGGGGCCGGGATTGGGAACGGGCAGTTCCGCTGCTTCAAGCCAATCAGCCGCATCCTCGATGACTGGTCCGGTCGAAGTGTCCGAGTGCCCGCCGTGTTTCAGGATAGCAGCTTTCATTATTTTGGGCAGGTCAGTCATGGGATCATCCTCTAGATGGCGTGTTCAAAGCGCACACCTGTCTAAACAGGAAACTGCCGACTGGTGACATTGAGCGCGGATATCGTGTCGGAGCAGCCAATCAAATGCCGCACACTGGGTCAATTCAGAGAAACGATAACGTAAGGGCACGCCCGAAAAATAGGCGTGAGGGGTAGGGGCCGGGAACGGGCTACCGGCCCCTTCTTTGTTATTGCTGCGTCAACAGCGCGGTCAGTTCCTGAATCTTCAAGGCGATGGTTTCAGGCGACTCTTTAATGTCATTTACGATCTTGATCGCCTGTTCTTTCAGATCCGTGGCCAATGTGCTGTCCTGAATCGAGGTCATGATGCCTTCATAGTCGAAATTGGTGGCGTCCAGCTTGCCTTCCTGAATCCAGGAGTTCAGCAATTCCTGTCCCTGACCCGCCAGCGCCGCCACCTGATCACCGGCCTGCTGTGCTGCCTCGGATGCTTGTTCCGCGACAGAAGAAGCCGCCTCGCTGGCTTGATCGGCAACCGACGATGCGGCTTCCTGAGCCTGTTCGGTCAAGGATGAAGCTGCCTCGCTGGCCTGTTCTGTTGCGTCTTCAAGCGCGTCAGTCGCAGCTTCCTGAGCGGTTGCCGCGGCATCAGCCACTGCATCGCCCGCCTCCTGCGTTGCGGATTGCACTTGTTCAGCCGGGGTTTGTTCGGACTGGTTGAGATAGTAGTAACCACCAACACCGACAGCGGCGATGATGATCAGGATAAGAATACGCGACATGTGTGTCTCCTTTGGAAAATGTGTCGCCGGGATGCGTTAAATGTAGCGGATATACAAAGGGGAATTCCTGTGAATTCTCAGCAGAATAGAGGTTTAAGCCGGGCTACGCTGATTGCACCCGATTTCACGGCAAGAACACGCCGGGTGACCTAAGCCACTACAGTTTCTGACAACGGACCACTTGCAATTTTGCTGAGAACCCAGATCCGACCGGAAGACGTTTTCTAACGGCTTTCGATATTGGAATTGTGGCGGAGAGACAGGGATTCGAACCCTGGGTGGGCTTGCACCCACAACGGTTTTCGAGACCGCCCCGTTCGACCACTCCGGCACCTCTCCGCGGGGGTCTGTGAGGGGGGGATTTAGTCAGGAACGAACGGGGGTGCAAGCAGAAAATTCCGGAAATCGTGAATGCCGGGATTTTCCGTTGCCTGCCAGCGTAAAACACCTACTCTGATTGCTATGACACAGTTTGCACACCGCATCGCCATTTGGTTTCTCGCCCCGCTTCTGGCACTTGTTCTGGTTCCTCTGGAGCTTTCCGCAGCGAACCGAGATCGGATCGAGGCCTTTCTGACCACAACCGGGTTTGACGTGGCTCTTGAAAGCATCGCCCTGAGCTCACGATCCGCGCCGCAGATGTTGGGTGTTGACCCAGAGGGGTTCGGCTCGGACTGGACCCGTTTGACGGACGAGGTTTTTGAAGTCGATGCAATGCACGACACCGCTGTTTCCATTCTGGAGCAGA
This sequence comes from Ruegeria sp. AG7, assembly GCF_056541545.1. NCBI lineage: Bacteria > Pseudomonadati > Pseudomonadota > Alphaproteobacteria > Rhodobacterales > Roseobacteraceae > Ruegeria > Ruegeria sp. AG7. Next base: position 50,039 of record NZ_JBQFYP010000007.1, on the reverse strand, counting down.
CCCTAAGCGACGAGGCCCTGGCACACGCTGTCGAGTTTTACGCGTCTGATCTGGGGCAACGTCTGGTCGAGGCCGAGAATGCCTCACACATGCAAGAAGACGATGACGTCAAGCAATTGGCAGGTCAAAGGATTATCTCTGACCTGATCAAGAGCGGATCGAAACGGGTCGAAAGTTTTAAACGCATGAACAACGCGATTGATTCCACAGGCACGGCACTGCGTGCCTTGCAGGAAATTCAGGTGCGTTTCCTTCTGGCGGCCAGTGCATCGGGGGTCATCGAGCTGCAGTTGGGCGGGGATGAACTGCGCGAATTGATGAAGCAAAATGAACCGGCAATGCGCCAGTCGCTGCAACTGTCTAATCTGGCCGGTGCGGCTTACACCTATCAAGGTTTTTCCGACGCTGATGTGGATACATATGTTGACGCGCTGGAACAGCCGCTGATGCAGGAAGTCTACGAGCTGTTGAACGCCATCCAATATGAGATCATGGCCATGAGGTTCGAGGTTCTTGCCGTACGGATGGCCGAATTGCACCCGGCACAGGACATTTGATGCAGCGCGTAGTTCTGGCATTTGTGGTCGCTCTGAGTTGGGCACTGCCGCTGTATGCCGATGGAAAAGTCGACCGACTGGCAAAAGCCATGCGTCTGACGCAGGTGATGGAAATCCTTGTTCACGAGGGGCAGGGCCATCGCGAGACTCTTGATGATACCTTTTTGGACAACAAGGGCGGCGCTTATTTCGAGGCGCAGGTCAATCGTATCTACGATCCCCTTTGGATGCGGAAACATTTGACGGACGCCTTCGTCGCGGGCATGTCCGATGTTCAGCTTGATCAGGCCATCTTGTTTTTTGAAAGCGATCTTGGCCAGACCATCGTAACGCTGGAAAATTCGGCCCGGCGCGCCATGTCGGATCAGGCAATCGAAGACATGGCCCGAGAAGCCTATAAATCCGCAGAACGCAGCACCGCTCAGTTCGCTTTGGTCAAGGAATATATCGAGGCAAATAACCTGATTGAAAAGAATGTTCAGGGGGCATTGACGTCAGACTACAGCTTCTTTCGGGGTATTGATGTTGATGCGCGGACCGACGATCAGGAACTGCTGGCCGAGCTTTTGTTGCAGAAGGACAGTCGGAGCGAGGACACCGAAGAGTGGCTTTTCTCGTTTCTTCTTATGGCCTACCGCCCGTTGGACGAGGCTCAGATGCGCGAAAATATCGCGTTTTCAAGAACCGAAACGGGACGGGCCCTGAATGACGCCGTGTTTGACGGCTTTGACCGCATGTTCAATGATATTTCCTATCGCCTGGGGCAGGCGGTTGCACAGGCGCTGAGGGCGTCCGATCTTTGACGCCGCTTTGGTGTTGACTTTTACCTGCATTCTATGGATAAGCGCGCATCCCGGCCGGTTTTCCGCGCCGGGTATCGTTATTATTTGGCCTGCATGACATTGTCAGGGGCCATTCACACAGCCCGAAAAGGGCGCGCTGTTCGAGGTGGCTTTCAAGTTTCTTGGGGCCAAAACACCCGCAAAGGGGACCACAGAACGCGGGTTAGAAAAGGAAAGACGCATGTTTGCGGTCCTCAAGACTGGCGGCAAGCAGTACAAGGTTCAGGCGGGCGATATCCTCCGCGTTGAAAAGCTGGCTGCCGACGCAGGTGAAAAAGTTCAATTCAACGATGTTCTGATGCTGGGCGGAGACGCTCCGGTTGTTGGCGCACCATTCGTTGCAGGCGCAGGCGTTCAGGCCGAAGTGATCGAACAGATCAAAGGTGACAAGGTCATCAAGTTCGTCAAGCGCCGTCGTAAGCACAGCTCGAAGCGTACCGTTGGCCACCGTCAGAAACTGACACTGGTCAAAATCACCGACATTCTGGCGTCGGGCGCTGACAAATCGGGCATCAAAGCTGCAACCGGTTCAGCTCCGGCTGGCGAAGCGGCACCTGCTGCAAAGCCTGCCAAGAAATCAGTAGCCAAGGCTGAAGCACCCGCTGCTGACGATCTGACCCAACTGAACGGTGTCGGCCCTGCCGCCGCCAAGAAGCTGGTTGAGGCCGGTATCGCGAGCTTTGCCGCTCTGGCCGCCTTGTCGGATGAGCAGATTGCTGCTATCGAAACGGTCAAAGTGAAACCCGAATGGGTTGAGCAAGCCAAAGAATTGGCTAAAGGCTAAGGAGAGAGAGAATGGCACATAAAAAAGCTGGCGGTTCCTCCCGTAACGGTCGCGACTCAGCTGGTCGTCGCCTTGGCGTAAAACTGTATGGTGGCCAGGCCGCTATCGCAGGCAACATCATCGTGCGTCAGCGCGGCACCAAGTTCTGGCCGGGCGAAGGCGTAGGCATTGGCAAAGATCACACCATCTTTGCAACTGTCGATGGCGCCGTGAAGTTCCACAAGGGACTTAAAAACCGCACCTTTATTTCGGTCCTGCCAGTGGCGGAGGCCGCAGAGTAAGCCGAGACCCAGAAGGTTTAAGAAAAATTCATGGGGGACCGGCACAAAGTGCCGGTCCCCTTTCTCGTTTTAACGCAGTCGTGATCGAAAGAACCAATGACAGTCGCAACCACCAGTTTCCTGATATTTGCCGCCTCTCAGGTCGGCACGCCAGGGCCGGCCAACATGGTCCTGCTGGGAACTGGTGCGCGCTATGGGTTTCGGGCCGCATTGCCTTTTGTGGCCGGTGTCGTGCTTGGCAAGCAGCTGATTATCTGGCCCGTAGGCTTTGGCCTGCTGCAACTGGCGGAACAGGTTCCGACAGTCTTCGCGGCGCTGAAATATGCTTCGGCTGCATATATTTGCTGGCTGGCGTGGAAGATCGCGAATTTGCGATTGTCGCGCGAAAATGCGGTCGGTGATGTTCCGGGATTCTGGGCGGGGTTGATCGTGCATCCGCTGAACCCAAAAGCCTGGGCCATGATTGTTGCGGGTTTTACCGGCTTTGTCGCGGCGGGGACGTCCAGCTTTGATGCAACGCTCACGATCGCTCTTAGTTTGTTGATCTGCCAGATCGTTTTGCACCCGATCTGGACTTTTGCCGGGGATAGAATCGCGCATGCGGTTGAAGGTCGCCCGGCGGAAAAATACCTGATGTGGACGTTGGCGGGTCTTACGGTCGCGTCCGTACTATTCGTGTTGTTCGGAGGAGGAACACACCAATGAAGCTTGAGACAATAATTAATCAGCCGGTCATTGAAACCGAGCGGTTCGATCTGCGCCCCCTGCGCCGGTCGGACATGGGCCTTATCGAGCATTATGCAGGTGATGAGCGCGTGGCGCGGATGACCACCAGTATCGCACATCCACTGGCCCCCGGATCGATCGAAGCCTTTGTAACCCGTTCGATGGCTGACAACCGGGACGAGGACGTCTGGGTCATGGATGCCACCAAGGACGGTGGCCCGGAACTGATCGGTGTGATTTCGCTGAAACGGCTTGATCGGAATCAGTCTGAAGTCGGCTATTGGGTCGCGCCGATCTATTGGAACACGGGCATTGCCTCGATGGCTGTCGAAGCACTTGTTAACGCCAACCCGCTGGAGAACGCGACGATGTTCGCCAGTGTGTTTCAGGATAATCCGGCCTCGGCCCGGGTCCTGACCCATTGCGGGTTCCAGTATCTGGGCGATGCGGAAAGCTATTCGGTGGCGCGCGATGCGAATGTGCCCACCTGGACTTACAGTAAAAAACTCTGACTTGTGGCCGATGGGGCCTTTGCAGTAGGGGACACACATGAAATTTCTCGATCTCGCAAAGGTCTACATCCGGTCCGGGGCCGGCGGTAGCGGCTGCGTCAGCTTCAGACGCGAAAAGTTTATCGAATACGGCGGCCCCGATGGCGGGGACGGCGGCAAAGGCGGGTCTGTTTGGGCCGAAGTTGTGGATGGGCTGAACACCCTGATCGACTTCCGCTATCAGCAGCACTTCTTCGCCAAAAACGGGCAACCGGGCCGGGGGCAGCAACGCACCGGCAAGGATGGGGACGATATCGTTCTGCGTGTGCCGGTTGGCACTGAAATCCTGGACGAAGACGAAGAAACCGTCATCTGCGACCTGACCGAAGTCGGGCAACGTGTTCTGCTGGCCAAGGGCGGCAATGGCGGGTTTGGCAACCTGCATTTCAAATCTGCCACAAATCAGGCCCCGCGCCGCGCCAATTCGGGGCAGGCGGGGATTGACCGCACAATCTGGCTGCGGCTCAAGCTGATCGCCGATGTGGGTCTTTTGGGTATGCCGAATGCAGGCAAGTCGACCTTTCTGGCGGCCACGTCGAATGCGCGGCCCAAGATTGCCGACTATCCGTTTACCACGCTGCACCCCAATCTTGGCGTTGTCGGCGTGGACAACGTCGAATTTGTTGTGGCCGATATCCCGGGCCTGATCGAAGGTGCTCATGAAGGCCGTGGCATTGGTGACCGTTTTCTGGGTCACGTGGAACGCTGTGCCGTGTTGTTGCATCTGGTCGACGGCACCTCTGCGACGGTCGCCGATGATTACCGCACGATCATTCACGAGCTGGAAGCCTATGGCGGCGAGCTGGCTGAAAAGCCCCGGATCACTGTTCTGAACAAGATCGACGCGCTGGATGACGAAGAACGTGCCCATGCCGTCGCAGAGCTTGAGGAGGCCGTGGGCGGCCCCGTCATGACGATGTCCGGTGTGGCGCATCTGGGTGTAACCGAAGTTCTGCGGGCGCTGCGCAGCCAGATTGACGACAACCGTGTGCGTCAGAAACCCGCTGAGGAGGTACAGCCTTGGCAACCCTGACCTCGGCACGCCGTCTGGTGGTAAAAATCGGGTCGGCTTTGCTGGTTGATCGCGACACTGGCCTGCTGCGGTCTGACTGGCTGCTGTCGTTGGCGCAGGATGTTTCCTGGCTCAAGGGGCAGGGGAAAGATGTAATCCTTGTTTCGTCCGGTTCGATTGCACTGGGTCGCGGCGTTCTGGGCCTGCCGATGGCGGCACTGCCCTTGGAACAGTCACAGGCTGCTGCTGCGGTTGGGCAAATCCGGCTTGCACGCGCTTATGAAGAAGCGTTGGCACCCCATGGGATCACCACGGCGCAGGTTCTGGTGACACTTGAAGACAGCGAAGATCGCCGCAGGTATCTGAACTCACGCGCAACCTTGGAAACTTTGCTTGGGTTGGGCGTCGTTCCGATCGTCAATGAAAACGACACGGTCGCAACGGACGAAATCCGGTATGGCGACAATGACCGCCTTGCCGCGCAAATCGCCGTGACAGTAGGCGCCGACCAACTGATTCTGCTGTCGGATGTGGATGGTTTCTATTCCGGTAATCCAAAAGAAGATTCCTCGGCGACGCGCTTCGAGACAATCGACAGGATCACACCTGAGATTGAAGCTATGGCTGGTGATGCGGGATCGGGCCTGTCCAAAGGCGGGATGAAGACAAAGCTGTTGGCGGCCAAGATGGCAACCGCTGGTGGTTGCGCCATGGCAATTACTGAAGGGTCGGTTCTGAACCCTCTGAAAACGCTCGAAAACGGTGCCAATTCCACATGGTTTACTGCGACATTGGATCCACATGCAGCCCGCAAACGCTGGATTTCGGCAATGAAACCTCGGGGTGAGATCACAGTGGACGAGGGGGCGGCCAAGGCACTGGCCAATGGCAAAAGCCTGCTACCTGCCGGGATTGTGGAAGTGACCGGAGATTTCGGTCGTGGCGATCCTGTCGCCATCCTTGATCTGGAGTCCCGTCGTCTGGCTCAGGGGATCAGCCGGTATACGGCGCAGGAAGCCGATGCGATCAAGGGGCGTAAGTCTTCTGAGATTGAATCGACGCTGGGCTATCCAGGCCGTGCAGCCCTCATCCACCGGGACGACCTGGCCCTTTAACTTTCAATAAGATGATCTGAAAGGCACGCGATATGAAAGACTTCGACAGCATTCCTGCTCTGATGGAAGATCTTGGGAAACGTGCCAAAGCCGCTTCGCGTGAACTGGCTTTCGCAACAGCTGAACGAAAGCACGCAGCGCTGATTGCAGCCGCAGATGCGGTTTGGGCCAATCGGGCACGGATCATCGAAGCCAATCAAAAAGATCTGGAATTCGGCCGCGACAAGGGTCTGAGCCCCGCAATGATGGATCGCCTGATGCTTGATGAGGCGCGTATTCAGGGCATGGTCGACGGGCTGAGAACCGTCGCAGATCAGGCCGACCCGGTGGGTGAGGTTCTGTCAGAATGGAATATGCCCACGGGCCTTAACATCCAACGCGTCCGGACACCGTTAGGGGTTATTGGCGTGATCTACGAAAGCCGACCCAACGTGACTGCGGATGCCGGGGCGCTGTGTCTGAAATCGGGCAATGCGGTAATCCTGCGCGGCGGATCCGAGAGCTTTCATTCCTCAGCCGCGATCCATGCCTGTCTGGTCGAAGGGCTGAAGGCCGCGAACCTGCCCGAAGACGCCATCCAACTGGTGCCCACACGCGACCGCGCTGCAGTGCAGGAGTTGCTGACGCTGACCGACTATGTCGACGTCATCGTTCCACGCGGTGGCAAGGGACTGGTGGGCCTTGTACAACGAGAAGCCCGTGTGCCGGTCTTTGCTCATCTCGAAGGCATCGTGCACATTTATGTCGACAAGGCTGCTGATCCGCAGAAAACGCTGGAAGTGGTACTGAATGCCAAGACCCGCCGCACTGGTATTTGCGGAGCCGCTGAATGCTTGCTGGTTCATCAGGATGTCGCCGACACACTGGGGCGTGACGTCGTTGCGGCACTGGTCCAGTCAGGTGTCGAGGTTCACGCCGACGGTGTTCTCGCTGGAGAGAGTACAGTTGCTGCTACGGCGGATGACTGGGGAAAAGAGTTCCTCGACAGCGTGATCGCGGCGAAGCCCGTTGCCGATATCGACGCTGCGATTGCTCATATTCAGCAATACGGCTCAAACCACACTGATTGCATCATGACCGAGGATGACGCAGCAGCAGCCCGTTTCTTTGAGCGTCTCGACAGCGCAATCCTGATGCATAATGCCTCGACCCAGTTTGCGGATGGCGGTGAATTTGGCATGGGGGCAGAAATCGGAATCGCGACGGGCAAGATGCACGCGCGCGGGCCGGTCGGGGCGGCGCAATTGACCAGTTTCAAATATCTCGTACGCGGGAACGGAACGATCCGGGCTTAAAACCGAAGTGACACGCGGGTTGCCGAGGTTTCAACGGCAATCCGCCGACCCATCGCAGCCGCCGTTTTAGGCAGCAACGCGAATTGAACGTGCGCGGGCGTGATTTTGGTGGGAAAACGACCTGTCACGACGTTCTTCCAAAGATCACCATCGACATTCAACCTGTCTGCAACCCCGGTCACGATCCAATTGTTGCCCTGATTAACGATCTCGACCGCGCCGCCAAGCGGCATGGCGCTTTCACAGCACATAAGCGCCAGAAAGGCCAGTTTGACCTGATTACGGGGCACAGGCCCGGTCAGGTTCCAATTGACCCGTATCCGCCCCGCACGCTCGATATCTTTCAGCAGTTCGGTTACTTCGGCCCGACCAAGCGGGTGATCACTGCTCGAGCCAAAGGCAACACGGAAAAAGCGAATACGTGCCCCGGCACTTCCGACGCTGCCCGAGATCAGCTCCATCTCGGGCCCCTGTACGGAGCCCACCATATCCAACAGCTCAAGCCCGTTGGTGATCGCCCCGATCGGGCTGATCAGATCATGGCAAATCCGCGAACCGATCAATTCGGCCAGGTTGACGTTGCTCTCGCCCATGCGTACCTCCGACTGTATCTGCCGCACGTCCCGGAGGCCCCTATGACAGACATGAATGCTATACTTGCACCGGGCATGTTTGTCCGCCACCCGGATTTTCCCGAATGGGGCGTCGGACAGGTTCAGTCCAACATTGCAGGCAAGATCACCGTGAACTTTCGCGAGCAGGGGAAAGTGGTGATCGACGGTACGCGCATCGCCCTGATGCCGGTCTTTGATCCGTGAAAGTGGTTTAGGAAAGGTTAACAGCGCTGACCGAAGCGGGGCTTGTTGCCTTTGGCCGAATAACTGCGGTATCAGCAGCCAATAGAATACGGATCAACCCATATGCCGGATACTGGCCCTTCTTTCACCGTAAAACTGGCCGAGACCGAAGCCGACCTGCAAGCAGCTCAACGCCTGCGCTATGACGTCTTCGTGCGCGAGTTGGGGGGCGGTGGAGAGATGGTTGATCACGATGCTGGCCTCGAGAAAGACCGTTTCGACCCGTATTTCGATCATATGTTGGCGTATGATGATCACACCGGCGAAATTATTGGCGTCTACAGGATGTTACCGGGCGAACGTGCTGCGGAACTGGGGCAATTCTATTCCGAAGATGAATATGATCTGACCGTTCTCAAGAACAGTGGGCGCAAACTGTTGGAGTTGGGACGGTCGTGCCTGCATCCCGACTACCGTGGGGGTACGGCAATGTACCACCTGTGGAACGGTTTGGCCGCTTATGTAGCGGAACGTGAAATTGAAGTCTTGTTCGGCGTTGCGAGTTTTCACGGAACAAACGTGGCCACATTGGCGCAACCCTTGTCGATGCTTCACCACAACCATCTGGCTCCGCCAGAGTTGCGCGTACGGGCGCAGCCCGATGTTTTTCAGTCGATGGACCTTGTGAAACCAGAGGCTTTGGACCGCCGCGCCGCCATGGTTCAGGTGCCAGCATTGATCAAAGCCTACCTGCGCTTGGGTGGTTTCGTGGGCGAGGGCGCCTTTATCGACCACACCTTCAACACAACGGATGTTTGCCTGATCCTCGACACGACGCGCATGAATGAACGGCAGCGTCGAATTTATGGCGGGGCGTGACGCTATGAACGACCCGCTCTGGAATAGTGAAGACGCGCCCGACCCGATCGAGCTGGGCTTTATTGGATGGGTTCTGGCCATTCTGCGTGGAGTACCGCTAGCGGCCCTTGTCTTTGGTGGCCTGATCATCCTTCTGACTGTTCGCTTGATAGAGTATCCGTTTTTCGGCGTCCGGCGACCTGTCACGCCGTTCATCACGCAGTTTGTCTGCCGCAACGCGTTTCGAATTCTTGGCATCGGGTTTCGCACATCAGGCGAGCTGATGAAAGAGAGGGGGGCAGTGGTGGCAAACCACACATCCTGGCTGGATATCTTTGCTCTGAACGCGCGCAAGAGGGTCTATTTTGTTTCCAAGGCAGAAGTCGCCAAATGGCCCGGTATCGGCTGGCTGGCCCGTGCGACCGGAACCCTGTTCATCGAACGGGATCGCAAGAAAGCCAAGGAACAAACCAAACTTTTTGAAACCCGCCTGAAGGTGGGTCACAAACTGTTGTTCTTCCCCGAAGGCACCTCAACAGATGGACTTCGAATTTTACCTTTCAAAACAACGCTTTTCGCTGCGTTCTTCGCGGATGAATTGCGTGATTTCATGTATATCCAACCCGTTTCCGTGGTGTTTCACGCGCCCAAAGGCCAGCCAAAACGCTTTTATGGCTGGTGGGGGGATATGGAGTTCGGGCCGCATTTGCTGAAGACCCTTGGCGCACGTCGGCAAGGAACTGTTGAACTAATCTATCATGCGCCAGCGCGGGTCAGCGACTTTGAAAACCGCAAGGCTCTGGCCGCCCATTGTGAAGACGCTGTCAGGCATGCGCACGCATTGGCGCAGCTTGAAAAATAAGGGCGATTGGGCCTTGCGTAGCGCGCAAACCTGCCTTATACGCGCGCCATTCAAACCCGCAGGCGGGGTTTGGCCTTTTTGAGGGAGACATCCTCATCAAGACCGCCGGTTGGAGCGTCCGCTTCTTTCACCCCCGCCCAGGCGTAAACCGGAAAAGGAAAATAGCATGGCTCTTCCCGAGTTCACCATGCGTCAGCTGCTGGAAGCTGGCGTTCACTTTGGTCACCAGACACAGCGTTGGAACCCCCGCATGGGCCCGTTCATCTACGGCTCGCGCAATGGTATTCACATCATGGACCTGACCCAGACCGTTCCGATGCTGGATCAGGCGTTGCAGGCTGTTCGTGACACCGTCGCAAAGGGTGGCCGCATTCTGTTTGTTGGTACCAAGCGTCAGGCCGCTGGCCCGATCGCTGAAGCGGCTGAAAAGTCGGCTCAGTACTACATGAACCACCGTTGGCTGGGCGGCACGCTGACCAACTGGAAAACCGTTTCCCAGTCGATCAACCGTCTGAACCAGATCGACGAAGCCATGGAATCGGGCGCAGAAGGCCTGACCAAGAAAGAGCGTCTGGGCATGGAACGTGACCAGGGCAAACTTCAGGCGTCGCTAGGTGGTATCCGCGAAATGGGCGGCGTTCCGGACCTGCTGTTCGTCATCGACGTCAAGAAAGAAGCATTGGCCATCGCAGAAGCCAACAAACTGGGTATTCCGGTTGTGGCTGTTGTCGACACCAACTGCTCGCCCGACGGCGTTGACTACATCATCCCCGGCAACGACGACGCAGCACGCGCAATCGCTCTGTACTGCGATCTGGTCGCACGCGCCGCTCTGGACGGCATGACCGCACAGATGGGCGCAGCAGGCGTAGACCTAGGCGCATTCGAAGAAGCTCCGGTTGAAGAAGCTCTTGCGGAAGAAGCCGCAGAAGCTCCTGCCGAAGCGTAAGCTGCCCGTCACGTAAATGACATATGGGGCAGGGTGTGACCTGCCCCAATTCCGTTTGAATTGAGGAGAGCCAAAAGATGGCAATCACAGCAGCAATGGTTAAAGAACTGCGCGACTCGACCGGCGCAGGCATGATGGACGCAAAAAAAGCGCTGACCGAAACCGGCGGCAACATGGACGACGCCGTTGACTGGCTGCGTACCAAAGGCCTGGCCAAAGCAGCCAAAAAATCTGGTCGTACCGCGGCAGAGGGTTTGGTTGCTGTTCACGTCAGCGGTGGCAACGGCGTTGCTGTCGAAGTGAATTCGGAAACCGACTTCGTTGCGAAAAACGCTGAGTTCCAGGAAATGGTCGGCAAGATCGCAAACGCGGCTGAAGGCGTGGACGGTATTGACACGCTGATGGCGGCTGATCTGGGCGGCAAAAGCGTTGCCGATACCCTGACCGACAAGATCGCCACCATTGGCGAAAACATGTCGGTGCGCCGCATGGCCAAACTGTCAGGCGACACTGTTGTGTCTTATGTGCACAACGCTGCGACCGACGGCATGGGCAAAATCGGTGTGCTGGTTGCACTGTCGGGTGGTGATGAGGCTATCGGCAAGCAGGTTGCGATGCACATCGCCGCTGTGAACCCGGCTGCCCTATCTGAGGCCGACATGGACCCGGCAATTGTCGAGAAGGAAAAGCAGGTTCAGATGGACATCGCCCGCGAATCCGGCAAGCCGGAGCAGGTGATCGAAAAGATGATCGAAGGCCGCATGAAGAAATTCGTCGCCGAATCGACATTGCTGAGCCAGCAATTCGTTGTGAACCCTGATCTGACCGTTGAAGCCGCTGCAAAAGAAGTAGGCGCAACCATCACCGGCTTCGTTCGCTTGGAGGTTGGCGAAGGCATCGTTGTGGAAAAAGAAGACTTCGCTGCCGAAGTCGCAAAAGCCGCTCAGGGCTAAAGAACGGCTCCGACTGGGGCCTTGCTGAACAAAATGAAAGGGTTACGCATTGCGTAGCCCTTTTTTGTTAGTGGCACATCATAGAATTCGCAAAGAAGTGAAGGATTGGAGGGCCCCGCATGATGGGGATGGTCGAGGCCCCCCAAAATTCCGACACAGGTACGCGTACGAATAGGCGCCCCCTTGTCAGAGTGATTGGAGAGCTTTGAAATCGCAAAGATCCAATCGAATGTTCCCTGGCTAAAGCCACCACTCACGGAACACTCTCACTTTGCAACTTTTAGGTTAGATTTGAAAAGTAGTGATTTCCTTACCTAGGGTAAACTGACGCTGGATGGCGTCACAAAAACACTCCTAAGCTTCCATAATGAACATCTGATTATGCAAAGATGCCTTTAAAACAGCCTGAGCAGTCGTTTCGACCGACAACGCCTCACGGGCGAGTCGAAGATGCTTTTCGACAGTTGCCGCTGTCAGGCCCATCAGCAGGGCTATGTCCTGCGTGGTTTTGCCGTCACCGACCCATTGCAACGCCTCACGCTGACGCTTTGTCAGGGCCCGGTTCGGAGGGTTGAAAGGCAAGGTCAGGATCTTCAGATGCGCAACGTTGTTCATCAAAAGAATGTCTTCGCCGTGCTCCTGCCAGATTGCGTCAATGTCTTCCTGGCTCATCCCTTCCTTGGCGGACAAGGAAATCGCCCCTTTGGAGCGCACCGAGACCGAGTTGAAGCTGATGGTGTAACCAGAAACAACACCCATGGACTTGTTGAACTCGAAAACCTCGCGCTCTTTATCGGTCATCGACCCGCGAGAGTGCATGTCCAGCAACATTCTCCAGCTGGCGGCGCCTTCATTGTCCAGCGCCCATTTCAACATGGGGGCGTGAAAATACAAACCGTCCTTGATGAAACCGTCCACATAGGCGCGGTTATGATTGGTCAGGATGACAAAATCCTCTGGATCGCCCAATGAGGTTGCCGTCCTGTATTGCGTATGGCCGTAGATTAAACGATCAAGCCCGTATTCCGCCATTTGTCGGCAATGCGCATCCCACAGGTCTTCCAGGGTTTTGGCATAGCTGACAAATCGCAGATATTCCCTGAGGGTCATGCCGTATCACCTGCTTTCAGATGGGCGGCCAGTGCGTCCAGTGCAAGAACATAACCTTGGGCGCCAAAGCCACAGATCTGCCCCAGAGCGACAGGCGCGATATAGGACTTGTGCCGGAATGCTTCCCTTGCATGGATGTTGGATAGGTGAACTTCGACAACCGGCAGTTCAACTGACGCGATGGCATCCATCAGCGCAACCGATGTGTGTGTGAACGCCCCCGCATTTATCACAAGGCCATCCTGCATACCGCGAGCGCCATGGATCGCATCAATTAACACACCCTCATGGTTGGATTGCAGATGCGAGACTTCAAGGCCAATGGACGTGCCATGGCGCTGGCACTCCTCCTCGATCATCTTCAGAGTGGTGCTGCCGTAAACCTCGGGCTGCCGTGTGCCAAGCAGGTTGAGGTTTGGGCCATTCAATACCAAAACGTTGTGCATGTCTTCACGATCCCCATGAATGGTACATAGACGCCTAAAGGTTGGGTTGTCTACCTGACTTTGCCGGATCGAGTACAGTCGAAAAACCGGTGTGGGAATCGGGCCGCCATTTTGTTCCCGGCCTCAATTTTCCTCCATGGTGACAACGATTTTTCCCAGAACGGATCGTTGCGACAATTGTTCAAGCGCCTCGTGCGCGCGGGCAAGCGGGAACCGGGCGCTAATCCGCGGTTTGATTTTCCCGGCTGTGTACAGATCGAACAGGTTCTTGATGTTGTCAGCATGGCCGATCGGGTCGCGGAATACTGACGCGCCCCAAAACACACCAACGATCTGACATCCTTTCAAAAGGGCCAGATTCAAGGGAATCCGCGGAATGCCCGCTGGGAAACCGACGACAAGGTAACGACCGTTCCAAGCCATGCTGCGCAGGGACGGTTCGGCCAGCGCACCCCCAACAGCGTCGTAGACGATGTCTACGCCGTCAGGCCCGGCAAGTTTCTTAACTTCGGCTGAGAAGGCTTTTTGCGCATCCTTGTCCATGTCGCGCGGGTAAATCACCACGTCATCGGCACCAATCTGGCTACAGAATTCGGCCTTTTCAGGTGATGAAACGGCTGCGATCACCCTGGCACCCATGGCTTTGCCCAGTTCAATGGCGGCTGACCCCACACCTCCGGCGGCACCCAGTACCAACAGGGTTTCACCGGGTTGAATCTCCGCCCGATCCTTCAACGCGTGGTAGGACGTGCCGTAGGTGAAAATGAAACAGGCGGCATCTTCATAGGGCATCGCATCAGGAATTCGGATTGCAGTGTCCGCCTTGAGTGTGACATGGGTCGAAAATCCACCATGCCCGGTTAGGGCCAAAACACGGTCGCCTGGCTTAAATCCATTGACGCCTTCGCCCACAGCCAGAACTTCACCCGCAATTTCACCGCCCGGAGCAAAGGGCCGTGGCGGCTTCATCTGGTACAGATCGCGGATAATCAACGTGTCCGGAAAATTCACGCCCGCTGCTTTCACACCGATCAAAAGCTGACCTTTGCCCGGTTTCGGGTCGGGTAGGGTCGTAAGCTCCAGGGTTTCGGGACCACCCGGTGCGACGCTGAGTAATGCTTGCATACCGCCTCTGATCTGCCTGTACTTTGTGTCGAGGAAGTTTTGGTGCAGCATGGTTTTTTGTCAACGCTACGGTCCAACGCCTGCCGCAACGGCAAGAGGAGCGCAATATGTATCACGATGAACTGGTGCCAAAGAAACTGAGGAGCACAAAATGACCCCCGACACCCTCTTTTCGCTTCACGGCAAAACCGCTTTGGTAACAGGTGGAGCGACAGGTATTGGCCGCATGGCAGCCGAGGCGCTGGTTCGTGCCGGCGCGCGCGTGCTCATTGCCTCAAGAAAAGGAGACGCCTGTGCCGAGGTCGCCGCAGAACTGAACGCGCTGGACGCGCCGGGCAGCGCCGAAGGCTTTGCCGGTGACATTGGCAGCGCAGCCGGTATAGGCAAGCTGGTCTCTGACATTCACGCGCGTACGGACAAACTGGACATCCTGATGAACAACTCGGGGGTGTCCTGGGGTGCCCCTTTGGGGCAGTTTCCCTACGATGCATGGGAAAAGGTCATGTCTGTCAACGTGACAGGGATATTCGAACTGACCCAGCGGCTTTTGCCAATGCTAATGAAATCAGGCACCGCCGAAGACCCGGCGCGCATTGTCAATGTGGGGTCAGTCATGGGTGAAGTCCCTATGGGCGATGGGGCCTACAGCTATTCGGCCTCAAAGGCTGCGGTTTTGCATCTGACCAGGGTCTTGGCCAAGGAACTTTCACCGTACCACATCACGGTGAACGCACTCGCTCCGGGACCGTTTGTGTCGCGCATGACGGCCTTTGCGACAGCCGATGAGGATACCAGAGAACGGGTTGGCAAGTCTGTACCTCTGGGTCGCGTCGGACGGGACGAGGATATCGCAGGCTGTATGTTGTTCCTGTGCGGTCGCGGCGGCAGCTATGTGACAGGCGCAGTGATCCCGGTTTCGGGTGGGATCAACGTTGTGACCGCCGGAAACATCTTTGCCGAGGCCCTGTGACGGGAAGACAGCCAATGAAAACCGAAACCAATCTGGATCTGGCGGCAGTAGATACGTATCTGAGCGCTCATCTTTCCGGCTACAACGGGCCATTGGAGGCGAGGAAATTTGACGTAGGGCAATCCAACCCGACGTTTGAGTTACGCAC
Source organism: Ruegeria sp. AG7 (assembly GCF_056541545.1). Taxonomy (NCBI): domain Bacteria; kingdom Pseudomonadati; phylum Pseudomonadota; class Alphaproteobacteria; order Rhodobacterales; family Roseobacteraceae; genus Ruegeria; species Ruegeria sp. AG7. Next base: position 34,658 of record NZ_JBQFYP010000007.1, on the reverse strand, counting down.
GCCGGAGAAAGCCTATGTGCTGCGCCGAAAACCCGCCGGAATATTGCTGAAATCGGCACATGCCGTTGATCGCGAATTTCGGGTTCAAAGCGCCCTTGCCGGAAGCGAGGTTCCAGTGCCCAAGATGTATCTGCTGTGTGAAGACGACAGCGTCATCGGCTCGGCCTTTTATGTGATGGAGCGTTTGCAGGGCAGGGTGTTTCCAGACCCAACCCTGCCCAAAGAAAGCAACGAGACTCGCGCCGCCATCATTGACGAGATGAACAGGGTTCTTGCCCAGCTGCATATGATGGATATCGATGCCGTTGGCCTGTCTGACTATGGGCCGGTTGGCAACTATTACGAGCGTCAGATCGCTCGCTGGACCAGGCAATACCGCGCGTCCGAAACCTCGGCCATTGCGGAAATGGATGCACTGGCCACTGCGCTCGAAACCTCGGTACCGGCCGATGACGGGCAGCGCACGCTGGTGCACGGGGATTACCGCATCGACAACCTGATGTTCGCGCCAAACCGGGCGGATTGTATCGGGGTGCTGGATTGGGAACTGTCAACGATCGGTCACCCTTATTCGGATCTTGCCGCAGTAATCATGCAATGGCAGTTGCCGCCGGGAAAACAGGGCCGGGGGCTGGCGGGTGTGGATCGAAATAGTCTGGGCCTGCCCAGCGATGAGGCATTCATTGCCCAATACTGCAAACGTCGAGGCCTGGATGGCATAGACAATTTCGGCTTTTATCTGGGCTTCAATTTCTTTCGTATGGCGGGCATTCTACAGGGTGTCTACAAACGCGCGCTGGATGGGAATGCGTCAGACCCCGACCGCGCAAAGGCTTTTGGCGCATATGTTCCTATATTCGCCCAGCACGGCCTGAAAGCTCTTGAGTCCACATTAGAGTGACGACCTATCAAGCTGTTTTTATGTCACTATCTTGCCTTGAAAGCTCAACTTCAAGGTTTGGCAGACTGTTCTTTCCAAAAAACAATTCGGCCCCGGTGAACATGCTGGGAACCCCAAACACGCCACGCCGAACCGACGATTTAGTTTTCTCTTTCAGTTTCAGTTTAACGTCGGGACTTGTCATGGCTTCGCGAATTTTGCGAACGGGCAAGTCGTTTTCGTTCAGAATATCCGTTAGGACACCGATCTCGTCCGCCTTCTGACCATGTACCCAAATAGCATCAAAAATCGCGTTTATATATTTGACTTCCCAAGGTTTTCCATTAGCAAAACACGCGCCTCGCATGGCAAGTTTGGTATTGATCGGAAAATGCGGGCTCATATGAAAGCTCAGCCCACGACGGCGGGCAAACCTATGCAGATCATGCGTCAAATAGGCCGTTTTCTGGCGGTTTTCGGAATATGCCTGAAACGGGCTTTGGTTATGCGTCGCTTTGAACACCGCAGGCAACAGGACAGGAACATAAGTAATGCTTACGTCATAGCGCTCGGCAAGATCGGGGAGCATTTTATGGGCGAGAAACGCGTTCGGGCTGCAAAAATCGTAAATAAAATCTATGGTCCGCGTCATAGGGTTCCTCCGTTTCGGTCCCTTGAAATCTTGTTCATTGAACTTCAGGCGAATCTGCGTCGAAATCAGTCTAACATTTCATTGTGAGGCACGCTGAGGAAGTCTGATCACGAATTTCTCTGCAACACGCAGCTTTTTGCTGTTATTTCAGGTCACAAGCTTAAACAGTCACTGCTTAACACCGAACGGAAATATCTAAATGTCCCACAGGCAATCCATGTTTGATCAAACCCGGCTGGATCGGCTTAGCCATTGGATGGAGAGCTATGTTGAGCAGCGCAAATATGCCGGATCATCCTTTTTGCTGCGCCACAAAGGGGACGAAGCCTTTTTTCATGCCAGTGGTGTCAGCAGTCTGGAGACTGGCCGGCCATTCCAACGCGACACGCTGGTGCGCATTTATTCCATGACCAAACCGGTCACATCAGTCGCGTTGATGACATTGGTCGAACGTGGACTAGTTCACCTGAACGCGCCTGTTTCTGAATTTCTACCTGAATTCAAAGATATGCACGCGCTGGTACCGGGGGCGGAGAGACTAGATCAGACCGAGGCTGCACCGTCTCCCACTCTGCATCAGTTACTGACGCATACCAGTGGGTTAAGCTATCCGTTCAACCCCGGGCTTTTACCCCATGCGATGGATGAACGGGACCTTATTTTCAAACCCAATCAGGGACTTCTGGAACACCTTGTGCGCGATCTGGCAGGGCTGCCACTGGCGTTCCAACCCGCTGCACGCTGGGAATACTCGGTCGGTATTGACGTGCTGGGTCGTGTGATCGAGGTGGTCTCGGGCCAGTCCTTGGAGCAGTTCTTTCGAAGCGAAATCCTTGAGCCACTCAACATGCGAGAAACAGGTTTTTCCATACCCGCTGGGGCAGGGGATCGTTTCGCATCGCTCTACACCCCATTGGCTGGCGACGCGATGGCGCTGAATTCCGCGGATCACGGCAGCGAAAGCCTGAGACTATTCGATTCCCACCTAGAATCCCCGTTCGAAAACACGACGACCTTTTCCGGCGGTGGCGGTCTGATCTCGACGATTGATGATTATGCAAAATTCGCGGACATGCTTCGAAACCGGGGGGCCGGGAACGGGTGCCGCATACTTGGTCCGAAAACAGTTGATTTCATGATGCGCAATCACCTTCCCGGCGACATTGCATCAATGGGTCCGCAGAGTTTTGCAGAGCAACCGATGGAAGGAATGGGCTTTGGGCTGGCCGGTGCGGTTGTTCTGAATCCCGGTCTGGTAAGGGTTCCCGGCTCTATCGGGGATTTCAGTTGGGGTGGAATGGCGTCGACCTATTTCTGGATTGACTGGCAGAATGACCTGACGGCGATTTTCTTTACCCAATTGTCCCCGTCAAGTTCGTACCCATCCCGTGCCGAACTCAAGGCGCTGGTCCATGCCGCCATGATTGAATGATTTCCTCTGTGCTGATACCCGGTGCCGGACGACACAACTTGCGAGCAGACGATGACCGAAGCGGAACGTATCTTACTGGATCTTCTGGATATTGAACGGCTTGAGGTCGATCTGTTTCGCGGGACGGGGTCGGGCGGTGAAACGCCAACACGCATATTTGGCGGGCAGGTCATTGCGCAAGCGCTGGCTGCGGCATATCGAACTGTAGAAGAACGGTTGTGTCATTCGCTGCACGCCTATTTCATTCGCCCGGGCGATCCTGAGAAACCCGTTATTTATCAAGTTGATCGAGCGCGAGACGGAGGTTCTTTCACAACCCGCCGCGTGGTTGCAATTCAGCATGGAAAACAAATCCTGAACATGTCGGCGTCCTTTCATGTCCGGGACGAAGGCTGGGACCATCAGCATCCGATGCCCGTCGTGAACGCACCAAAAACGTACCCGTCCCGATCTGAATTGCGTAAAACATACGTTGAACGTGTTCCCGAAAGGTTGAGGGGCGAATTGCTGCGCGAACGCCCGATCGAGGTCCGGGAAGTCGATCATCTGGACCCATTCACACCGAAAGTCTCTGATGATCGAAACCAGACCTGGTTTCGTATGCCCGCTGCCGCTTCGGTCAATGCCAGAACGCAGCACTTACTGCTGGCTTATGCGTCTGACATGAACCTGATGTCCTCTGGATTGCGGCCTCACGGTCTGAGCTGGTTTAGCGGAGAGTTCAACGGCGCAAGTCTGGACCACGCGCTATGGTTTCACGCGCCGGTGAATTTTCAGAACTGGCATCTGTACGTGATGGATTCGCCGTGGACGGGGCAGGGACGCAGCTTTAACCGTGGATCGATCTATTCCGAGGACGGTTCACTTGTTGCATCTGTTGCACAGGAAGGATTGATGCGCAGAGTTCGCGCGCAACCTTAAGTGTTGTCTATAAATCTCTGATTTAACTTCTGCATTCCACTTAGCCACCGGTCATAGTCAGCCGCCTTGAACTTCAAATAGTCAGCGACTTGTGGATGAGGTAGAACTAAAAATTGTTGATTTCTAATAGCTTGTACGCAGGAGTCAGCCACATCGCTGGGCTCGAGCATTCCATCAATCGAAGCTACTGAGATTTCATGTCCTTCAGTCATTCTTGAACGCACAGCCTGCGGACACAGGACCGAGACTTTCAATCCTTCAGCGCCATATGTCAGCGAAAGCCATTCGGCAAATCCTACAGCGGCGTGTTTAGTAACCCCATACGGGGCTGCACCAGGTTGGTTCAGCAAACCTGCCGCAGACGCAGTTATCATAATATATCCGCCGCCGCGACGAACCATGCGTGGAACCAGATGGCGGGCAGTCCAAACATGGGACATTACATTGATCTTCCAGATCCGATCCCAATCTTCGTCCGCAACATCGAGACCACCAAGCGTCAGAATTCCGGCATTTGCGCAAAACAGGTCAATTGGACCGACAGTTTCTTCTACAAAATCAATGAGATTCTTGATCTGCGCTTCGCTGGAAACGTCGCAGGGATACGCCTGACCACCGGTTTGTTCCGCAACCAATTTAGCACCAGCGATATCGACATCCGAGCAAACAACACGTGCTCCTTCATGGGAAAACCGTTCTGCAAGACCACGACCAATGCCTTGGGCAGCGCCGGTGATAACGACAGTTTTGTTCTCAAGCTCCATGCGTATTCCGGGCAGGTTCGTTACAGTGTTTTCAAAGTGTTGGCTTGCGTTCCGTATTACAAGTCCTGCTATTTTACCATAATACCAATTATACGTTATTTGACACGGCGGAGAATTACTCAGATACAACCGCAATCAGTGATCAAACAAATTCGACCAAAACAAGTCTGATGCGTGTTATCCCAATGCGTAACCAGCACCGCGGACTGTGCGAACAGGATCAACCCCGCCATGTTGCGTCAAGGCTTTGCGCAAGCGTCCAATATGAACATCAACCGTACGTGTATCGACATAGATGTCGCGTCCCCAGACCCGATCCAGCAATTGTTCACGGCTCCAGACCCTGCCCGGCTTTTCCATGAACGTGCTGAGAAGCCGGAATTCGGTTGGGCCCAGTTTCAAGGGCTTGCTGTCGCGGCTGACCTTGTGGGTTTCCGAATCCAGAATGATGTCGTCATATTGCAGTCGCAAGCCAACAGTTGCCGGTCGAACGCGGCGCAGTTGTGTTCGAACACGCGCCATCAGTTCGACGATCGAATATGGCTTGACCACGTAATCGTCGGCACCGGTTTCAAGCCCGCGAACCTTGTCTACCTCTTCTGATCTGGCCGACAGCATGATTATCGGGATAGAACGTGTGTCCGGACGGCTTTTGAGTCGGCGGCAAACCTCAATCCCGCTAAGGTTGGGCATCATCCAGTCCAGAACGATGATATCCGGGCAGTCTTCGTCGACCAGCAACATAGCTTCGTCACCGTTGGCTGCTTTTGAGACGCGAAAACCCTCGGCTTCAAGGTTGTAGGCCAGCACCTCGCGTTGGGCCAGCTCATCCTCGACCACCAATACTGTCGGTTGATCTGCGGACATCTGAAGCGTCTCCTACGCTGTTTGCGACGTTATGTCGGCCTTGGGCCGAGCCTCGGTCGGGCGGTCGCCTGTGACCAGATACACCACCTGCTCGGCAATCGAGGTTACATGGTCGCCCATACGTTCGATGTTCTTGGCGATGAAATGCAGGTGCATACAGGCGGAAATATTGCGCGGATCCTCGGCCATGAAGGTCAGGAGCTCGCGGAACAGGCCGTTATACATCTGGTCGACCTCTTCATCGCGGTTGATGACGTCGGTGGCCAATTCCGCGTCGCGCTGAATATATGCGTCCAGCGCGTCGCGCAGCATACGTTCGACCTCGCGCGCCATGCGGCGCAAGGCAGCGGCGCTGCCGCTGATCTCGCCCGCATTGGCAAGAACGGTCGTACGCTTGGCGATGTTCTTCGCATAATCACCAATCCGCTCGAGGTTGCCGGATACCTTCAGGACCGAAAGAACCAAACGCAGGTCACTGGCCGTGGGCGCGCGCAAGGCAATCAGACGCGCGGTTTCCTCATCAATCAGATCTTCCAAGGCGTCGATGGCCTTGTCACCTTGCCGCACATCCTGGGCCAGCTCAACGTCACGGCTTTCTAGAGAGCGCGCCGCGCTCATGATAGCGGCCTCAACCAGACCGCCCATCTTCATGATATGCGCCTGGATTGTTTCGAGGTCGCGGTCAAAAGCAGATGCAATATGTTGTTCGCTCATTGTTTGATACCTGTGTTTAGCCGATACGACCTGTAATGTAGCTTTCCGTGCGCGGATCGACCGGGTTAGTAAAAATCTGCCCGGTTTCACCGAATTCGACCAGATTTCCCAGGTGGAAGAAGGCCGTTTTCTGGCTGACGCGCGCGGCCTGCTGCATCGAATGGGTGACGATCACAACCGAATATCGCGAACGCAATTCGTCGATCAACTCTTCGACCTGCGCGGTTGCAATCGGGTCCAGCGCCGAGCACGGCTCGTCCATCAACAGGACTTCCGGTTCGGTTGCCACGGCGCGCGCGATACACAGACGCTGCTGCTGCCCCCCTGAAAGGCCCGTGCCGGGCGCATCCAGACGGTCCTTGACCTCATCCCAGATCGCGCCTCGGCGCAGGGATTTCTCAACGATTTCATCCAGTTCCGCCTTGTTCTTCGCCAGTCCGTGGATGCGCGGACCGTAGGCCACGTTGTCGTAGATCGACTTGGGGAACGGGTTCGGTTTTTGAAACACCATGCCCACTTTGGCGCGCAACTGTACGGGGTCGACCCGCTTGTCATAAATGTCTTCACCGTCCAGAAGGATATCGCCTTCGACACGGCAGATATCGATGGTGTCGTTCATCCGGTTCAGACACCGCAGGAAGGTCGATTTTCCACAACCCGAAGGGCCGATAAAAGCCGTGACGGTCTTGTCTTCGATCTCAACACTCACGTCCTTGATGGCGTGGGTTTCACCGTAATAAACCTGAACCTTCTTCGCGTTGATCTTGATGTCTTTGGAGTCCACGGTTCTCTCCACTCGTGTCATGTCGTTCATTGTTGCCCCCAATTACCAGCGGCGTTCAAAGCGGCGGCGCAGGATGATAGCGATGATATTCATGGTCAGCAGGAACATCAAAAGGATGATGATGCCGCCCCAGGCCTTTTCGTAAAACCCGACATCAGCGCGTGCGGCCCAAGTGTAAATCTGGGCGGGCATTGCCGAGTTCGGCTCGGTAAAGCCGGCAAGGAACCCGTCGGGATATCCCCGCGCCACAAAGCCTACCATGCCGATCAGCAACAACGGTGCAGTTTCACCCAAGGCTTGTGCCAGACCGATGATGGTGCCGGTCAGAATGCCCGGCGCGGCCAAAGGCAGCACGTGGTGGAACACAGCCTGCATTTTCGAGGCCCCTACCCCCAACGCTGCATCACGGATCGACGGTGGAACCGCTTTCAGCGAGGCGCGGGTCGAGATGATGATCGTCGGCAATGTCATGAGGGTCAGAACCAGACCACCTACCAGCGGTGCCGATTGTGGCAGGTGCATGAACTGGATGAACACGGCCAGACCCAGAATACCGAACACAATCGACGGCACGGCTGCAAGGTTCGAGATGTTCACTTCAATCAGGTCGGTGAACCTGTTCTGCGGGGCGAACTCTTCAAGATAAATCGACGCAGCCACACCAATAGGCAGTGACAGGCCCAAAACCACCAGCATCATGAAAAACGACCCAATGACCGAGGCCCCGATGCCCGCACCGCCCGGGTTGTCAACGCCTGAATCCGCGCCGGTGATGAACGGCCAGTTGAAGGCCTGCTTGATGATGCCCGCCTGTTCCAGCGCATCAACCAGATCCAGATCGCTTAGCTGTAGAAAACGGCTGTCCTGCAAGGTGTCACGAGACACGCGGCCTTTGAAATACCCGTCGACCCGGCTAGAGGCGGCCAGATCAAACTTGACCGGATCACCCAGCTTGCCGGGGTTGTCGGCATAGTAAGTTCGGATTGTACCGCCGATTTTACCAAGAAGACGTTCGATGGCCGCTTCGTCGAAATCAACGCTGATCCCTTGGTCCTCCAGTTCCTTGCTCAGCTGAGCGATGAACAGGTTGGAATAGGCCTTGGTCTTGAACAACGTACTTTCCGCCTCGTCTCGCTGCGCAGCGGACAAGGTGAAATCCACGCTGACAACAGTGCGCTGAAAGGCCGGAATACCTTGCGACAGGATCGAGGCGAACAGAACGATTAGGAAGAACAGGCCCGTTGCAATAGCGACAATCCCGTATGCCCGAAATCGTTTCTCTGCATTTGCACGTTTTTTGGTATGTGCATCCCCTACAGTCAGCGAGACTGAGCGATGACCTGTTTCAGGGCTTTGCATGCTGGCGTCGGTCATTCGTATTGCTCCCGATACTTGCGCACGATGTAGAGGGCAAAGATGTTCAGCCCAAGCGTGAGGGTGAAAAGGGTCATGCCCAGTGCAAAGGCTACAAGCGCTTCGGGCGATGCGAAATCCGCGTCTCCGGTCAGCTGGCTCACGATTTTTGCGGTGACCGTCGTCATGGCTTCAAACGGGTTCAGGCTCAGCCGCGCTGCGGCCCCTGCCCCAAGGACCACGATCATTGTCTCACCTATGGCGCGCGATGCGGCCAGCAGGATCGCCCCCACGATACCCGGAAGCGCCGCTGGCAGAACAACCTGACGGATGGTTTCGGACTGCGTTGCACCCAATCCGTAAGAACCGTCGCGCAGAGCCTGCGGCACCGCGTTGATGATGTCATCCGACAACGAGGACACAAACGGGATCAGCATGATGCCCATGACCAACCCAGCGGTCATGACTGCCGTGCCAGCCTTCATCCAGCCAAGCCCGTCATCCCCGAACAGTCCAAGCAAAAGGGGACCAACGGTAAGCAGCGCAAAAAGGCCGTAAACGATGGTCGGGATACCTGCCAGTATCTCGAGCAGCGGTTTTGCTACGGCGCGGACACGGGGTGACGCGTATTCGCTGAGGTAAATCGCGGCGAACAGCCCGATCGGGACAGCCACCAGAAGGGCAACGAGCGAGATATAGAATGTCCCCCACAGCAGGGGAAGAATGCCAAGTTCAGACGACCCGCCGCGCCCCGAAAAACTGGGGGCCCAAGTCGTGCCGAAAAAGAAATCGGTAGCAGGGTAGAGTTTGAAGAATTCCCAAGTGTTGAAAACCAGGGACAGGACGATCCCGACAGTAGTCAGAATTGCGATGGACGCAGCTGCCAGCAACAGGATTCGCACGCCCTGCTCGACCACATTGCGCGCGCGGTATTCCGCGTGGGTTTGAAGCCAGCTGACCGCAGCACCGGCGAGTGCCGTCAGTATGACGGCGACTGTCATGATCGAATAGCCGGTCGCATTCATGATCCGATAGCTTTGCGCCGCGCGCAGCACAGGTTGCGTGATATCCGACGTCACCACCTGCCCGGCATCCTTCAGACGCTGGGTCATGTCGATCACATCCGCGCGCTCGTTGCGCGCCAGTTCCTCGGGTATCTGCCCGGCGGCAACTGCGTTATCCAAGCCGTACGCGGTGCGACGGACCTCGGCCATGACCAGATTGAGGGACGCGCCGTCTTCGATGGCGGAACTCGAGATCATTTCGGATACCTGAGAGTTCACGTAAAGCGGTTGTACCAGCAACCAGAGGATCATAAGGCCAAATGCGGGTACGATCGTCTTGAGAGCGACATTTGCTCCATAATACGACGGCAGCGAGTGCAAAGCTCGGATATCTCCTGTGGCGCTTTGCAGGGCGCGTGTGCGCCCCAACACGTAACCGACTGAAGCAATCGCAAGCACGATCAGAACGAGCCATACTATCGGCATGAAACCCCCATTTGGTCTTGGCCGGGAAAGCTGAAAAATGTGGGGGCGACATAAATGCCGCCCCCGGTATTTCGAACCAAAGGCGGGATTAGCTGCCCGAACCCATGGTTACTTCGTTGGCGATTGCATCCTGAGTTTTTGCCAGCTCAGGGTCCGCAACCAGACCATAGTTTGCCAGAGGACCCGAAGCGCCTGCGATTTCGTCGTGGGTAAAGAACTGGGCATATTCTTTCAGGCCGGGGATCACGCCAATATGGGCTTTCTTTACGTAGAAGAACAGCGGGCGCGAAACCGGATATTCACCGGTCGAGATGGTTTCGGTCGAAGGAGCGATACCCGACATGGTGGCCACTTTCAGCTTGTCGGTGTTGTTCTCGTAGAACGCCAGGCCGAAGATGCCGATGCCATTGGGGTTGGTGTCGATACGCGCCAGCGTTTCGGTGTAGTCACCATCGATGTCGACCGCCTTGCCGTCGGTACGTACAGCCAGACATGCATCTTCTGCGTCGTCTTCGCTCATGCCGCCAGCAATCATGGCTTCCATCGCGCCGGTCGCTTCACAACCGATCAGCAGAACTTTTTCTTCGAACACTTCACGGGTGCCGTGTTTTGTACCCGGAATAAAGCCCGCGATTTCTACATCAGGCAGTTCGGGGTTGAATTCAGCCCAGGTGGTGTAAGGGTTATCAACCACTTCACCGTCTTTCAGAACTTTTGCGCCCAAAGCGTTAAAGATGTCAGCAGGTTCAAAAGCGGTGAAGGCAGGACCGGTCTGCTGGCTTGCAAAAACGATGCCATCATAACCGATGCGGACTTCCATGATGTCCGTCACACCGTTTTCGGCGCAGGCTTTGATTTCTTTTTCACGGATCGCGCGCGATGCGTTTGCAATGTCGATGGTGTTTTCACCAACACCCTCACAGAAACGCTTCAGACCAGCTGACGAACCGCCCGATTCAACAACCGGGGTCGGGAAGTCGGTGTTCTCACCAAACAGTTCCGCGACGATCGAGGCATATGGAAGAACGGTCGACGAACCGGCAACCTGAACGTTGTCACGGGCAGCGGCGGTGGTTGCCGAGACGGCGGCGATTGCCAGCGCAGAAGCCGACAGTTTCACAAAGGACATTTCAGTCTCCTTGAAAAGGTATGATTGATCACCCCCATGATGATCCTGCGTGCACCCCTAGGGGCCGTGCGTAAGCCTTTTGTGACAAGTGTGTAACGCTTTTATGACAACTCTCGAATATCCTGAGATTTCGGGTCAAAAAATCGTAACGAGGAAGATTTCGTAGGGTGGTAATGCGGGAAGGGCTACCGTGGTAAGATGACCGTAAACACGGAACCTTTTCCCAACTCACTTTCCACGCGCAACCGTCCGCGGTGGCGATTGACGATGTGCTTGACGATGGCCAGCCCCAGCCCCGTTCCACCCAACTGGCGGGACCTGTGGTTGTCGGCGCGATAGAATCGCTCGGTCAGGCGTGGCAGGTGTACGGAATCAATTCCTGGCCCCTTGTCGATGACCTTCACCCGCACCCCTGGCCCACGCATCGCCGCGTCACGCTCTGATGACAGAACGCTGACTGTGACGCTACCACCGCTGGCACCGTATTTTATTCCGTTTTCGATCAGGTTGGTGAATACCTGCCGTAACTGATCGCTGTCTCCGGTAACGGAAAGCGGGCCGTCCTGTGCGTCAAGCGTCAGCGTCACGCCCGCCTCTTCCGCAAGGGGGCGCAAAGAGTTCATGGTGGATTGCAGCAGCCCTGTCAGCTCCAGCTGTTTATTTGGGCGAACTCTTTCTTCGCTTTCCACGCGGTTCAGTGACAAAAGATCGCCAACCAGCCGGTTCATCCTGTTGGCTTCATCGGCCATAATTTGCAGGAACCGGTCGCGCGCAGCCGGATCGTTACGTGCAGGGCCGCGCAAGGTTTCAATGAAGCCCATCAGCGCCGTCAAAGGCGTCCGCAATTCGTGACTGACATTGGCAACAAAGTCGCGGCGCATCTGACTTGCCTGCTCCAGATGCGTGACATCTTGAAAAGTGGACAGAACGGCCCCGCCCGACACGGCTCCGACCCCGTTCATATACCGGCATTGCACATCAAATGTTGTGTCCTGAGCGCCATCACTGGAAAGATGACGCGCCGTCTTGGTTTCCTTCGACTGAAGGCTTTGCTCAATCGCTTCAAGAACCAGTGGCTGCCGCAGGATGGTCGCAAAATGCCGCCCTACAATATTCTGCCCCAGAAGGGTTTTTGCATCCGTATTGGCGGCAATGATCCGTTCGGTCTGATCCACCATCAGCGCGGGCATAGGGATGGCCTGAACAAATCCATCAAGAAGGTTATCTGACATGCTTCAAACCCCGATCAATCCGCGCGTCTTACTGGACAGGTCTTAAGGTGTCCCGAAACCTGCGCATGTTTTCCTGATAGTGCAGCGCGCTTAGGGTAATCCGTTTTGCTGCGGCCTCGTCCAGTTGGCGCACCACTTTGCCCGGAGCCCCCATCACAAGGGAGTTATCCGGAATCTCCTTGCCTTCCGTGATCAAGGCCCCTGCCCCGATCAGGCAATTCCGTCCGATCCGGGCACCATTCAGAACAATCGCGCCCATTCCGATCAGAGTATTTTGTCCGATCGTACATCCGTGCAGCATCACTTTGTGTCCGATGGTGCAATTCGGACCAATCCACAAAGGATACCCGGCATCGATGTGCATGACGCAGTTTTCCTGAACGTTGCTACCTGCACCAACGCGGATTTCCTCGTGATCTGCGCGTATCGTGCAGCCGAACCAAACCGAGGCACCCTTTTCCAGCACAACCTTGCCGATCAGGTTGGCATCGGGCGCAACCCATGTGTCCTCGTGAATATCCGGCATGTGCTCGCCTAACGCGAAGATCGTCATGACAGCCCCTCGAATTCGTTTTGAAGTTTGCGCACGTGTTGTTGCAGATTTGGCTGTTGAATACGGCGCATCCGTTCGGCGCTGACGATGGTCTTGAGCTTCTTTTCGGTCGCCTCAAGATCGTCATTGATCAGGACATAATCGTAATAGCCCCAGTGGCTGATCTCATCCCAGCTTTTGAGCATCCGCCTTGCGATAACTTCATCGCTATCTTGTCCACGCGATTCCAGACGGCGGCGCAGTTCAGGGATCGATGGCGGCAGGATGAAGATCGACAACGCATGCTTACCCAGATCCGAGTTGCGGATCTGAACCTCGCCTTGCCAGTCCACGTCGAACAGCACGTCCTTACCCGCGTGGATCGAACTACGCACCGGATCAGCGGGTGAGCCATAGAAATTACCGAAGACATGCGCATGTTCCAACATCTGGCCATCGGCGACCTTCTGCTTGAACTCGTCTTCAGAAAGAAAATAGTAATCCCGCCCATGTTCTTCCCCCGGACGCGGGGCACGGGTTGTGGCCGAGACCGAAAACTCAAGGTCCTTGTCCCAGTCCATCAGCCGCTTTGCCAGGGTGGATTTGCCTGCCCCGGACGGGGAAGACAGGATGATTAAAAGGCCTCGGCGATCCACCATATCAGTCGTTCCCATCATTATTCTACGTTTTGCACTTGTTCGCGCATCTGATCGATCACCGCCTTCAGTTCCAGCCCGACAGCCGTCAGATCCGTACTCTGAGCCTTGGAACACAGCGTGTTGGTTTCGCGGTTGAACTCTTGCATCAGGAAATCAAGCTTGCGTCCGACAGCCCCTTCCTGCCCAAGCAACTCTCGCGCTGCGGCCACATGTGCAGACAGGCGGTCGATCTCTTCGGTAATGTCGGCTTTGACCGCGATCAAAGCCAGTTCCTGCGCGACGCGATCCGGGTCCGCGCCCTGCGCATTGTCCAGTACGTGCGCCAGATTGTCCCGAAGTGCCGCGGCCATCTTGTCCTTGCGTTGCACGGCCAGATCGGCTGCCTGCGCTGTCAGCGCCGCAACCTGATCCAGCTGAGTGTTCAGCACGGCCGCCAAAGCCTCGCCTTCGGCCCGGCGCATATTGACAAAAGCGGCCAACAGGTCGTTGAAATCTTCGGTCAGGCGCGCCACCAGCGGAGCGGGATCATCCGCATCTGCGGTTGCATCCAACATGCCTTTCAGTGCCAAAAGGTCCGAGGCGCGCGCCGGTTCCAGAGCGATGCCGCGCGCAGCTGCCATCTTGTGTGTTTGTTCCAACGCACTCAGAGCAGCGGCCATAGCGACCTCGTTCAATGCCAGTTCCGAGGCAGACTCCTCACGATTCAGACGCATTGAAAGGGTCACATTCCCACGGCTCAGGGATTTTGACAGCGTGGCCCGAAGGGCCACCTCAAGCCCGGTCAGCCATTCAGGGACACGCAGGCGCATATCAAGGCCTTTACCGTTGACACTGCGCAACTCCCACGTCCAGCTATGCGGTCCGTATTCACCCTTCCCCGAGGCAAACCCGGTCATGGATCTGATCATGACTGTCCTTTCCTGTGGCCTCACCCTTTTGGATGTTTGCCGCACCTAATGCGATTGACCGGTACAGAGCAAGAGTTGGCTGAGGCCGCATTTGTTTGGGGTAAGTTAACCATTCGTTAAAGAATTGCTCCAAAATTGAATAAACCCGAGTCAAACTACCCCTGGTAATGGCTTGCAGGCCACAAATGCTCCGGTTGTGTTGCATTTTATGAAAATGGCGGCCAATTGACGTAAGGGTGAAAAAATGAAAACCTTTTTCGGGACTGGTTCCGGGTCAGATTTTGGAAAGATCGTCGCAATGGATCGCTTTGACAGTGGGCGCAGCCTTACGCCGATCCGCCAGGCCGAAGCGTATTGGACTGCATTGCTGAGAGGTGACGGTGTTCCGATGCGGTCCCAGGTTGACCCGCGCGGGCTGGAAAACATACTCGAATATACTTTCATTCTTGAACGGATCGCCCCTGGACTGGCTCGGTTTCGCCTTGCCGGAAGTCACCTGAACGGGCTTGCGGGGATGGAGGTTCGTGGCATGCCTGTGACGTCCTTTTTTCAGCCCGATGACCGCGCCAGGATTAAGGATGTTCTGGAGCAGGTATTTGCAACACCCGCCGTTGCCGAACTGGGTCTGGATTCGAGCGGGATACTGGGGCGTACCCGGATGCAGGCCTGCATGATCCTTTTGCCGCTCAAAAGTGATCTGGGCGACGTCAGCCGGGTTCTGGGGGTCATGGTCGCGGAAGGAGCGATTGGTAAAACCCCACGCAGATTTTCGATTACGGATACGCGGATCAAATCGTTTTCGGAAATTCAGGCACCGGTTCCTGCTGCGCCTAAAACCGTTGACGGTTTTGCCGAAGACCAAACGGATTTCAAACGCGCGGCCAAACACCTTCGTCTGGTCGTGTCGCGCGATGACTGAACCAGTCTGAACACCCGGAACAAAAAACAGCGGACCGATGGCCCGCTGTTTTTCTTTCTTTTCGAACGCTTAACTTGCGGCGCGTTTTGACCCGTTGCGGCGCAGGTTGGTCAGTTCTTCCGCCACAAGGAACGCCAGTTCCAGCGACTGAGACGCGTTCAGGCGCGGGTCGCAAGCGGTGTGGTAGCGATCCGACAGATCCTCTTCGGTTACAGCACGCACACCACCGGTGCATTCGGTAACGTCGAGACCGGTCATCTCGAAATGGACACCGCCGGGGATCGTGCCCTCAGACTGATGCACGCCAAAGAAATCGTGTACCTCACGCAGGACAGAATCGAACGGACGGGTTTTGTAGCCCGTGGCCGACTTGATGGTGTTGCCGTGCATCGGGTCGCAGACCCAAGTGACCTTGGCGCCTTCTTCCTTCACGGCCTTGACCAGACGCGGAAGGTGTTCACCCGCCTTGCCCGCGCCAAAGCGCGCGATCAGAGTCAGGCGGCCCTCTTCATTTTCAGGGTTCAGCTTCGACATGAGAACCTTGAGGTCTTCTGCCGTCGTCGTCGGACCACATTTCAACCCAATCGGGTTCAGAACGCCACGACAGAACTCGACATGTGCACCATCAGGCTGTCGCGTACGGTCGCCGATCCAGATCATGTGACCAGACCCGGCCAGCCAGTTGCCCGAGGTCGAATCCAGACGGGTCAGCGCCTCTTCGTACTCCAGCAACAGACCTTCGTGACTGGTGTAGAATTCAACAGTCGAGAATTCGTGTGTCGTGTCTGCCGTGATACCGGCCGCTTCCATGAAGTCAATGGTGTCCTGAATGCGATCTGCCACCTCAGAGTACTTCTGAACATCCTGTTCGTCGGTAAAGCCCAGAGTCCACGAATGGACGCGGCTCATGTCGGCGAAGCCACCAGTTGAGAAGGCACGCAGCAGGTTCAACGTGGCCGCCGCCTGCGTGTAGGCCTGCAACATCTTTTCGGGATTCGGAATCCGCGCTTCGGGCGTGAACGCAAGTTCGTTGATGATGTCACCGCGGTAGCTGGGCAGCTCGACACCATCCACAACCTCGGTCGGGGCGCTGCGTGGCTTTGCAAATTGGCCGGCCATACGACCGACTTTAACCACCGGCACCTTGGCACCATAGGTAAGAACCATCGCCATTTGCAGCATCACCTTGAAGGTGTCACGGATCGCATCGGCGCTGAATTGTTCAAAGCTTTCAGCGCAATCCCCGCCTTGCAGAAGGAAGGCCTCGCCGCGACCGGCGGCACCAAGATGTTGCTTGAGGCGCCGCGCCTCACCGGCGAAGACTAGCGGGGGATACTGCGAAAGCTGGGCCTCGACCTTGGCCAATGCGGCCGCGTCGGTATAGTCTGGCATCTGAACCCGGGGCTTGTTGCGCCAGTTCGATTTTTGCCATTCGGTCATAGCTTTGATCTCCGCTGAAGTGTTCAGGTCGCCTCTATACAAAAAGCAATGAAGAGTGACCATATCCCATTTGCGCCTCTTGACGCCGCAAACAAGCTTTGATCATGGTGACTGCCAAATACGCTGCGGGATACCAGGTTTTCCTGCGCAGAATTAAGGACATTTTGTCATGCAAGTGCAACGCCAAGCAGTCACGGTCGAAAATGCTGGGGCCACGCCCCGCCATTTCGTTTTTGTCCTATTGGACAATTTTTCGCTGCTGTCTTTTGCGTCAGCGCTCGACAGTCTGCGCATCGCAAATCGCATGGCGGACAAACAGCTTTATACATGGACACTTTCCGGTGAAGGCGGAAACTCGATTTCATGTTCGGCCGGGACCGAATTCAAGCTGGACCGTGATCTTGAGGAGTTGCAGCGCGACGATGTCGTTCTGATTTGCGGAGGCGTTGACGTACAGGCAGCCACCACCAAACGCATTCTGAACTGGTTACGACGCGAGGCACGGCGCGGATTGCGCATCGGCGGTTTGTGCACGGCTGCTTATACCCTGGCCAAGGCCGGGTTACTGGACAACAAGCGGGCGACGATACATTGGGAAAACTCAGACAGTTTCATCGAAGAATTCGATGAGGTCGAGTTGACGAAAGCTGTCTTTCAGATTGATGGCGGTCGGATGACAACGGCTGGGGGGACCTCGTCTATCGATCTGATGCTCAAGTTGATTGCAGACGATTTTGGCGAAGACTTGGCAAATGCGGTGGCGGACCAGATGATTTATTCGTCAATCCGGACAGATCAGGATACGCAACGTCTGTCGACACCGACGCGGATTGGGGTCCGGCACCCCAAGCTGAGTCAGGTCATTCTCATGATGGAAAAGAACATCGAAGAGCCGATCTCTCCTTCGATTCTGGCCAAGGAAGTCGGTATGTCGACTCGCCAGCTTGAGCGTCTGTTCCGGCGCTATCTCAGCCGCTCGCCCAAGCGGTACTATATGGAACTTCGCTTGCACAAGGCGCGGAACCTGCTGATGCAAACGGATATGAGCGTCATCAACGTAGCCCTGGCATGCGGCTTTGCCTCGCCCAGCCATTTCTCGAAATGCTACCGCGCACATTACAACACCACGCCCTATCGCGAACGCGGAGCGCAGAGCGGGCGGCTATCGGTGTAAGGTCACTCCGCCGGAGCCATTCTGTAAACCGCTCCCTGCCCAACCGAGATAAACCAGATCGACCCGTCTGGCGCTTCGACGATATCGCGGACGCGCTCGGTTTCAGGGCTTCTGATCTGTTCGGCCTCGTGCATCGGCTGACCGTGAAGCCGTGCGATATAGTCAAATTTCAACGACCCTACGAAGATATCACCCTTCCATTGCGGCCATAGCTTGCCGGAATAAACCAGCAGACCGGATGGCGCTATGGAAGGATCCCAGTAGTAAACTGGCTGTTCCAGCCCTTCTTTAGCTGTACCGTCGCCGATTTTTTCACCCGAATAATGCGTGCCATATGAAATAACCGGCCAACCATAATTCCGCCCTGCACGGGGTTGGTTGATTTCATCGCCACCCCGCGCCCCGTGTTCCGAGATCCAAAGTCGGCCAAGCGCGTCCAAATCCGCGCCCTGCGGATTTCGATGGCCGTAAGACCATATTTCGGGTTCGATATTCGATTGCCCGACAAAGGTGTTATCCGCCGGAACTGTCCCATCGCGATTGATACGAATGACCGATCCCATGGGATTGGACCGATCCTGTGCATTCTCCGCCTGTCCCCGGTCGCCCAAGGTCACGAATAATGTCCCGTCCGGCTTTTCGACCACACGGCTGCCAAAATGGCGACCACCTTTACCACCTGGCGATGCCTCGAAAATTACTCGAAGGTTCTGAAGGTTTTTGCCAGTCTTGGACAGGCGCGCAACCGCAACAGCAGTTCCTGCACCGTCGCCTTGCGGTTTTGCAAAAGTCAGTAAGACCTCTCGACTTTGATTGAAATCGCGTGAGATCGTGACGTCCAACAATCCGCCTTGCCCCAAAGTCGCGACCTTTGGAACGCCTGAAACATCCTCCACTTGTCTATTTCGAACATACAGCAACCTTCCATCCCGTTCCGTGACGAGGAAGCTTTCATCGGGTAAAATGCCAATCGCCCATGGGGTCTCCAACCCGCCAACCATTTCTTCCAGTTGGACCATCCCGGCTGAAACCGACAGCGTCTGGGCCGCGGCACTCAAGGCGCACAGTGAGAAAGAGAGAATCATCGCCGTTCTGAGCATTCTGGTCCCTTTCGGTGACAATCAGGGGTGAGTCCCAACAAAACAGATAGAATTTCAAACGAAAAAAACACGTTTGCGTTAGGACTTTTCTTTTCCGAACAGCTTGCCTAGGGTCGTCGCCAGAACGAATACGTTCACAACTGGGAGTAACCATATGAAAAAGCTGCTTACTGCAACTGCAGCAACTGCATTGCTGGCCGGCGCAGCCATGGCCGAAGATGTCAAACTGGGGATTTTGATCGGCTTTACCGGCCCGATTGAATCGCTTGCCCCCGCCATGGGATCGGGTGCCGAGCTGGCAATCGCCGAAGTCAACGAATCCGGAAAGTTCATGAACGGTGCCAGCGTGGCTGGCGTACGTGCCGATACCGGCTGTATCGACAACGGTCTGTCCACCTCGAACGGCGAGCGTATGATCGCTGACGGTGTTGCAGGCATCATCGGCGGCGACTGTTCGGGTGTAACCGGCGCGATTCTGCAAAACGTTGCCATTCCTAACGGCATGGTCATGATCTCGCCTTCGGCGACCTCGCCCGGCCTGTCAACCATGGAGGACAATGGCCTGTTCTTCCGCACCGCGCCGTCGGATGCGCGCGAAGGTCAAGTTATGGCTGATATCCTTAAGGATCGCGGCATCAACTCGATCGCGCTGACCTATACCAACAACGACTATGGCAAAGGTCTGGCCGATGCGATCCAGACGTCCTTCGAAGCGGTTGGCGGCGAAGTGACCATCGTTACGGCGCACGAAGACGGCAAGGCCGACTATTCGGCTGAAGTTGGCGCGCTGGCCTCGGCCGGTGGCGACATTCTGGTTGTCGCAGGTTATCTGGACCAGGGTGGTCTGGGCATCATCCAGTCGTCGCTGGACAGCGGTGCGTTTGACACCTTTGGTCTGCCCGGCGGCATGATCGGTGACTCGCTGCCCGCAAATGTCGGCCCCGACCTGAACGGCTCGTTCGGTCAGATCGCCGGGTCCGGTGGTGAAGGTGCAGAAAAGTACTTTGCACTGGCCGAAGCAGCCGGGTTTGACGGCTCGTCGCCCTATTCGCCCGAATCCTATGACGCGGCAGCGCTGTTCATGTTCGCCATGCAAGCCGCCGGTTCGACCAACCCGGCAGATTACGCGGGCAAAGTAATGGACGTCGCCAACGCACCGGGTGAAAAGATTTATCCGGGTGAACTGGCCAAAGGTCTGGAACTGCTGGCCGCCGGTCAGGACATCGATTATGTCGGCGCGTCCGGTGTTGAGTTGATCGGCCCCGGCGAAAGCGCAGGATCGTACCGCGAGATCGAAGTGACCGACGGCGAAAACAAGACCGTCAACTTCCGTTGATCCCGCATATCAAGCCATAAAATCAGACAGCCCGGGCCTTGTGTCCGGGCTGTTTCAATGACAAAAGGCTGCACCTCGTTTCACGGGGACAAGGCAAGGGGATACCATGATCGTCGTCGAGGACGTGCATAAGCATTTCGGCGGATTTCACGCGGTGGATGGGGCGTCGCTGGAAATCCAAAAAGGGTCGATCACCGGCCTGATCGGGCCCAACGGGGCCGGAAAAACCACTCTTTTCAACGTGATCGCCGGTGTTCTGCCTCCGACCAGCGGCAAGGTGGTCATGGATGGTGAAGATATCACCGGCCTGCCCCCGCATGAGCTGTTTCACAAGGGTTTGCTGCGCACGTTCCAGATCGCGCATGAATTCTCGTCGATGACCTGCCGCGAAAACCTGATGATGGTGCCCGGTGCGCAATCCGGTGAGGCGCTGTGGAATACCTGGTTCGGGCGCAAGCGCATCGCTGATGAAGAGCGCGCGCTGAAAGCCAAGGCAGACGAGGTGCTGGAATTCCTGACCATCGAACATCTGGCCGATCACAAGGCCGGTCAGGTATCGGGCGGTCAAAAGAAACTTCTGGAACTTGGACGCACCATGATGGTGGACGCCAAGATCGTATTTCTGGACGAGGTCGGAGCTGGCGTGAACCGCACCCTGCTGATGACCATCGCTGATACGATCTTGCGCCTGAACAAAGAGCGTGGTTATACGTTCGTCGTTATCGAGCACGACATGGATTTCATCGGCAAGATCTGCGACCCGGTCATCTGCATGGCCGAAGGCAAGGTTTTGGCCGAGGGCACTCTGGATGAGATCAAGGCAAACGAGCACGTGATCGAAGCCTATCTTGGCACCGGCCTCAAAAACAAAGACAAGCTGGAGGCCCAGACATGACCGCTGGCATGAGCGACAACCCCTATCAGGACGACAAGGGCAACAAGGACGCATCAATTACCAACACGCAAGGTATCGGTACAATGACGCCTGCCCGTCGTAAAAGCGGTGCAACACACCGCGTTGAAGGCGGCCCGTTTCTGATCGGTGACACCATGACTGGCGGCTATGGCAAAGGCCCGGATATCCTGCACGACTGTACCATTGCCGTGGATAAGGGTGAGATCGCCGTTATCGTCGGCCCCAACGGTGCGGGCAAGTCAACGGCGATGAAAGCCGTGTTTGGGATGCTGGATGTGCGCGCCGGCTCAGTGCGTCTGGATGGCGAGGATATCACCAGCCTCACCCCACAAGACCGCGTGATCCGCGGTATGGGCTTTGTTCCTCAGACGTCGAACATTTTCACCTCGATGACTGTCGAGGAAAATCTGGAAATGGGTGCCTTCATTCGGCGCGACGATTTCTCGGACACGATGGAGCAGGTCTATGACCTGTTCCCGATCCTGCGCGACAAACGCAACCAGCCCGCCGGTGAGCTTTCTGGCGGTCAGCGCCAGCAGGTTGCCGTGGGTCGCGCGCTGATGACGCAACCCAAGGTCCTGATGCTGGACGAGCCCACCGCAGGTGTCTCACCCATCGTGATGGATGAGCTTTTTGACCGCATCATCGAGGTCGCACGCACTGGCCTGCCGATCCTGATGGTTGAACAAAACGCCCGCCAAGCACTTGAAATCGCTGACAAAGGATATGTTCTGGTTCAAGGTCGAAATGCCTATACCGGGACAGGTAAGGAATTGCTGGCTGATCCGGAAGTGCGGAAGAGTTTCTTGGGCGGGTGAGAATGAAGTACCTTGCCAAATTCCTTGCGGTTTCCACCTTCTTTTTTGTGCCCGGAAACGGGTTCGCAGAAATTCTGCATTTGAAGGCGAACGGTGTCGAGATGCACTGTATCGCAAAACACGATTGCAACCCACCTCTTGATTGCGGTGGCGATGATTTCAATGACTGCAAACAACGCAAGGGGTATTGCAAAGACTCCTGAGCTTCGCATTTCAGCCTCTTAAGGCGGAAGATACTAACGATCAAAAACCGTATGGCATGTTCGCGTTTGCTGGTCATGAAAAGTTCGTTTTAACGGGCGCAAAGATTGCTCTGGAAAACCAACAGGACGTAGTTTTGGTTTTGCTGAAGGGTCAACCGCCTTTGGATGAATTTGAGAACTGGAACGTCATGTTGTCAGATAACGGACGAATTAGTGTTCACGTGAAACTTACGAGCGGCATACCGTCTGTGGCTTCTTATCGTGGCGCTTGTCAGGTGCCCAATTAATGGGCTTCCTCACTCTTCCCGTTGTTTTTTGAGCCAACGGGCTAAGACTGAGCATGTGTTTCGCCCACGCTCAAATTATTCCGCCATCCCAAGATTTCCACGCGTCGGCTGCAATCCGGTCACATTGTGCGTTTAGCGCCGGGCGCTGTGAAGGAAACGGTTTCCCGGACAAACAAATCTGATTCCGAGAAATCAAGCGAACCTTCTGAATGAAAAACTCTATTCAGGACCCAAAAATGAAAAAATGGATATGGGTGGCCGTCGCCACTTTGTGCACGAACGCTGCAATTGCGGAAGAACGCCACTTTGTCTGCGTCTCAGACCGCGACGGCAGTGAAGTGCGCCTCAAACGGGCGTCGGAAGGAGACAAGGGCATCATCGAAACCGCAAGTGTTTCTGGCGACGCGATGGTCTTCAAAGGCGTTGGCAACATGACGTTTGTCTATATCCAGGGCGATGAGGTCATGACCTTTGTTGTGAACTATGACGACATGACCTTTGATCTTTCGGTCAAAGGCCCCAACGCGGGGACTGATCGCGGCGCTTGTACTGAAACAAACGCCTGAGCCCCTTCCGACCATCTCGACCACGCACCGGAATTGACCGGTGCGTGACTGAGCCGGGCTTGATGTGGAAAGTCCGTCCTTCTTGAAAGCTTTTCTAGGGTTTTTTCGCTACCAGCAGGAAAATATGACGATAAACCGCGTGCAAAACATTGTGCCCGCGCAGACCGTTATGCCATAAGGTCGCACCCGGACAGTGAGAAGAAATAATGGACTTACTCAACGCGCTTGTTGCGCTTGCCAACTTTGTCATCGTGCCTGCGATTGCCTATGGCAGTCAGTTGGCATTGGGGGCGCTTGGCGTGACCCTGATCTACGGCATCCTGCGGTTTTCGAACTTTGCCCATGGTGACACCATGGCCTTTGGCGCGATGATCGCTGTGCTTGTCACCTGGGGCTTACAGGCCGCTGGTGTCAGCTTTGGGCCGTTGCCGACTGCCCTGCTCGCCCTGCCCTTTGCCATCCTTGGCTGCATCATGCTGGTGTTGGTTACAGACAGACTGGTCTACCGCTTTTACCGCGAACAAAAGGCCAAGCCGGTTATCCTTGTGATCGTTTCAATGGGTGTAATGTTCATCATGAACGGTCTGGTGCGCTTTATCATCGGGCCGGATGACCAAAAGTTCTCGGACGGTGCAAGATTCTTGATATCCGCGCGGGACTTCAAGTCCATGACGGGCCTTCAGGAGGGTCTGGCCATCAAGACCTCGCAAGGGATCACCCTGATAGTGGCCGTTATTGCCGTGGCCTTGTTGTTCTGGTTCCTCAACAAAACACGAACCGGAAAATCGATGCGCGCCTATTCCGACAACGAGGATCTGGCACTTTTGTCCGGTATCAACCCTGAACGTGTTGTGATGATCACCTGGATCATCGTAGCCGCCTTGGCGACCACAGCGGGTGTTCTTTATGGGCTGGACAAAAGCTTTAAACCCTTCGTCTACTTCCAGCTTCTGCTTCCGATATTCGCTTCGGCCATCGTGGGTGGCCTTGGTAACCCACTGGGCGCAATTGCAGGCGGGTTCATCATCGCGTTTTCCGAAGTGACGATCACCTATGCCTGGAAAAAAGTACTGACCTATGTGGCCCCCGAAAACCTGGAGCCGTCCGGATTGGTTCAGCTCCTGTCCACCGATTACAAATTCGCTGTCAGCTTTG
The DNA here is from genome assembly GCF_056541545.1 of Ruegeria sp. AG7. Lineage (NCBI taxonomy): Bacteria > Pseudomonadati > Pseudomonadota > Alphaproteobacteria > Rhodobacterales > Roseobacteraceae > Ruegeria > Ruegeria sp. AG7. Next base: position 10,427 of record NZ_JBQFYP010000007.1, on the reverse strand, counting down.
TCATCCTGCTGATCGTGCTTCTGTTTAAGCCCACGGGCCTGTTCAAGGGAAAAGCAGTATGACCGAATCTGTCAAAAACACTCTGCTTTTCATAGCAGTTGGCAGCCTCATTCTGCTGACCGGTTTCACGCAAAGCTGGAACACCGCCGTTCTGATCCTGAACATGGGGCTGATCTCGGCCATCATGGCGATCGGTGTGAACCTGCAATGGGGCTTCGCGGGCCTGTTCAACGTGGGGGTCATGGGCTTCGTAGCGCTGGGCGGTCTGGCCGTGGTGCTAGTATCAACAGCGCCTACCCCGGGTGCCTGGGGCGCAGGCGGCTATGGTATCGTTCTGTCCTTGCTACTGGGGGCTGCCACTGTTGTTGCAGCCGTACTGGTGGCAACGAGAATGCCCAAAGGCCGGGTGCAGACGCTGACAATAATCACTGTCCTTATCGTCGGCTTTTTCCTCTACCGGGCCGTGTTCGACCCCAATGTTGCCGCAGTTGAAGCCATTGACCCGGCGATCGCCGGTAACATCGGTGGACTGAACCTGCCCGTTCTGCTAGCCTGGCCTGCCGGAGGTCTGCTGGCTGCCGGGGCGGCGTGGCTGATTGGCAAAACCGCGCTTGGGCTGCGGTCAGATTATCTGGCGATTGCCACGCTGGGTATCGCCGAGATTATCATCGCCGTCATGAAAAACGAGGACTGGCTGGCCCGCGGCGTGAAGAACGTCTATGGCATCCCGCGCCCCTCGCCGGTTGTCGGGTATGAAGTTGACTTGCAGCAAGATCCGGCTTTTCTTGCCCGCGCCGAATGGCTGGGGCTGGATCCGGTCACTGCGTCCACCCTTTCGGTGAAACTAGGGTATTCGCTGCTGTTCATGCTGGTCCTTCTGGCGCTGCTGTGGATGGCGCAGATGGCGCTGAAAAGCCCGTGGGGCCGCATGATGCGCGCAATCCGCGACAATGAAGTTGCAGCCGAAGCAATGGGCAAGGACGTCACCCGTCGCCACTTGCAGATTTTCGTATTAGGGTCGGCCATTTGCGGCATCGCTGGCGCGATGATGACCACCCTGGACGGACAGCTGACACCGGGCACCTACAATCCGTTGCGCTTTACCTTCCTGGTTTGGGTCATGGTGATCGTTGGTGGTTCCGGCAACAACTTCGGAGCCGTTCTGGGCGCGTTCCTGATTTGGTTCTTGTGGGTTCAGGTCGAGCCGATTGGCTTGTGGTTGATGAGTGTGATCACCGCAGGCTTACCGGATGGCAGCGCGCTGAAGTCACATCTTATTGATAGTGCCGCACATATGCGCCTTTTCACGATGGGCCTGATCCTGTTGATTGTTCTCAGATTCAGCCCAAGGGGTCTGATCCCCGAGAAATAGACCGACGCCACGTTCCAATACACAAAACCGCGCCACTAATCTGGCGCGGTTTCTTGATTCTTAAGGTTTTTCTGAATAAACGGACCCACCACAGTGTTTCTGATTTGCGGCAGGTTGCTGGCACTCACCCTCGCCTATGCCGTTTCAATCGACCAACAAGACGAGTAGACAAGAGTAGAAAATGAAAGCACCACATCTGAAATCACTCATTCTGTTTCCGGCTATTGCGGTTGTAGTATCCGCATGCGTTCCCAGCCCCGAAGATCTTGAGACGACGCCGGTCAAGGTACAGACTCCTAAAGGTGTTGTGACCTGCCAGCTCTATCGTCAGGATCGTGTGACCTGGGACCGCGCAATCGACTTCCCAGCCACAAAGATGTCTGTCCCCGAGGCTGACGCCTATTGCCGTCAGGAAGGCCAACGCCGACTGAAGTAAACGCGACAGCGCCCCCAACGGGCGCTGCGTTCTTACCTGTTGCGGAACAAACCGCCGAGGATACCGCGCACGATCCGGCGCCCGGTAGTGCCTTTAAGCTCTTTGATCACCGCTTCGGTCATCGCTGTGGCAAAGGTGTCCTGCTTGCGCTCAACCCGGGATGAGGACCGGCCAACCCGGCTGCCCGAATATCTGCGGGCCGAAGAGTATTCGCGTTCGATCGGCGATTGCGCTTCAAAAACTTCGTCGGATTCGGCCAGTTCTGCGGCATTGGCCGCAGCTTGGGCCCGCGCCTGAAGAATCTCGAAGGCAGATTTTCGATCTATGTTCTTGTCGTATTTCCCCGCCATTGGGGAAACTGCTAGAATGTCCCGGCGTTCGGCATCTGAAATTGGCCCCAGCTGAGATCCCGGCGGGCGAATAAGCGTGCGCTCGACCACGCCCGGAACACCTTTCTTTTGCAGCATGGAAGTAACGGCTTCCCCCACGCCGACTTCGCGAATTGCCGTTTCCGTGTCAAAAGTCGGATTCTCGCGATAGGTTTCAGCGGCCAGCCTCAGGTTCTTTCGGTCCCGCGCCGTGAATGCCCTTAATGCGTGCTGAATACGGTTGCCCAGCTGTCCAAGAGTATCTTCCGGGATATCGGCGGGACTCTGAGTAATGAAGTATACCCCCACCCCCTTTGAACGGATCAGGCGGGCGACCTGTTCGACCTTGTCCACCAGTACCTTTGGCGCATCGTCAAACAGCAGATGGGCCTCATCAAAAAAGAACACCAGCTTTGGTTTTTCAGGGTCTCCGACCTCTGGCAGCTCTTCGAACAGTTCACTCAACAGCCATAACAGAAACGTTGCATAAAGTCTTGGGGCGGCCATCAGTTGGTCTGACGCCAGAATGTTCACCATCCCCTGCCCGTTTTCGTCTGTTCGCATCAGATCGGCCAGATCCAGCGCCGGTTCTCCAAACAGCTTTGTACCGCCCTGATTCTCGAGGACCAGCAGACGTCGCTGAATCGCACCGATCGAGGATGTAGATACATTGCCGTATCGCAATGACAGTTGCGCCCGATTCTCTCCGATCCAGACCAGCAGCGCCTGTAGGTCCTTAAGGTCCAGCAACGGCATCCCTTCTTCGTCGGCCACGCGGAATGCGATATTCAGGATGCCTTCCTGCGCCTCACTCAACTCCAGTAACCGCGATAGTAACAGCGGGCCCATTTCCGTCACTGTCGTGCGCACGGGATGGCCCTGTTGGCCAAACAGATCCCAGAATGTCACTGGGCAGGCAGAATAGGCAAAATCATCGAACCCGATCCGACCAGCCCGGTCTTGGAACGCCTGATGCAGTTTGTGCGTCTCGCTGCCCGGAAGGGCCAGCCCAGACAGGTCCCCTTTCACATCCGAGAGGAAAACTGGGACACCCGCCTGAGAAAACCCTTCTGCAAGAATCTGCAATGTCACAGTCTTGCCGGTACCAGTTGCCCCGGCAATCAACCCATGGCGGTTCGCATATTTCAACGCCAGTTCCTGCGGCTGGCCATAGTTTTCACCGCCACCGCCCAAAAAGATATTCGTGCCCATTAACATTGCCTTATTGTTCACCGATCCGCCGCCAGCATACAAAGTTAACCTTTGACTGCGATAGTCTATTTGCCTTGCATTGCGGGGCAGACTTCCTCCCTGTCGACTGGCCGTGCCTGCTGGCACGGCCCTTTTGGTTCGGCCACTGGATTATTATTCTGGCGCATAGATTAAAAATTGAGGATAGCTGTTGACCCGTGTGCGCCCCTTACGTAGGGTTTGCGCATAAATAAGTCGGCCAGTCCGACGGGGAGAAACTTATGGGGAAGGGAGCTGGTCGAACAGCTCCCTTTTTCTAATCTCCGAAGGTGCGGTTCCAGCCCTCAGGCAAGAATCCGTTCACCTTCGCAAAGGCTGTTCTGTTAGTGCCTGACACTGGTTCAGAAGAGTGTTAAACGAAGCAAAAAGATCAATCATCAACCCGAGGCATTCATGTTCAAGAAAATCCTTTCGTTCAACACGGTCGCCGCCGTTCTGCTGTCCGGAGCAGCGTATGCACAAGACACAACCTCAACCGCGCCAGACGCTGGTCTGGACCTAGGTCAGGAAGGACCCCGGGTCGGAGAACAGTTCATAAAGGAAGAATTCGGCGATTGGGACGTATCCTGTATCAAGGCACAGGAAGGCGAGGATCCTTGTGCCATCGTTCAGGTTCTGGAAGGCAACAATGGTGATCCGATCGCAGAAGTATCGATCGGGAAACTGCCGGAAGGTGGTGCCGCCGTTGCTTGGGCAAACGTCATCGTACCCCTGGAAACACTGCTGCAAGCGCAACTGGCCCTGTCAATCGATGGCGCTCCGCGTAAATTGTACAACTATCACCAATGCGTTCCCGTGGGCTGCATCGCGCAATTGGGTCTTAGCCAAGGGGATATCGATGCGATGAAAGCTGGCACTAAAGCGACGTTTTCGCTGGTTCCAGCCCGTTTCCCGGATCAAGTTCTTGAAATGGACATGTCGCTCTCCGGCTTCACATCAGGCTTTGACGCTCTGAACGTCAACACAAACTAAGAAAAAACATCCGTGGAAGCCGCCGTACTATTAACGGCGGCTTATTCACTAAACCCGCTTCAGGGCCAGTACGGCATTTAACCCACCAAAGGCGAATGCGTTGCTGAGAGCGACGTCGACCTTTGCCTCCCGCGCTTCGTTCGGTACGACGTCCAACGCGCATTCCGGGTCCGGTTCCTCATATCCGATCGTCGGTGCAATGACACCGTCCCGCAGCGCCATGATACAGGCCAGCAGCTCAACCGCGCCGGTCCCGCCAATCAGGTGACCGTGCATGGATTTCGTGGACGAGATCATCAGATCGTCGGCGTGTGGGCCAAATACGTCGGCCACAGCCGCGCATTCGGTTTTGTCATTTGCAGCCGTTCCGGTGCCATGCGCGTTGATATAGCCCACATCTTTTGCGTTCAGCTTCGCATCGGCCAAGGCACCAGCCATGGCACGCGCGGCCCCTTGTTTGCTGGGCATCACAATGTCCGAGGCATCCGATGACATGGCAAAGCCGACAACTTCGCACAGAATTTCGGCACCTCGGGCCCGGGCGTGTTCGTATTCTTCAAAAACAAAGACGCCTGCCCCTTCACCCTGCACCATTCCGTTGCGGTTGGCACTGAACGGGCGGCATGCGTCTTTCGACATCACGCGCAACCCTTCCCAGGCTTTGACACCGCCGAAACACAGCATGGATTCCGAGCCCCCCGTTACCATGACCGGAGCCACGCCACTACGCACCATCTGAAAAGCCTGAGCCATCGCATGATTTGACGACGCACATGCTGTCGAGACCGTGAAACTTGGGCCCTTCAGGTTGTGTTCCATGGAAACGTGGCTTGCGGCAGCATTGTTCATGAGTTTTGGAACGACAAAGGGATGTACCCTGTTTTTTCCATCCTCATAAACCGAACGGTAATTGTCATCCCAAGTCGAAACACCACCGCCCGCAGTCCCCAGAACAACACCTGATCTGGCTGCAAGTTCGCCATGAAACTCGATACCCGACTGCTCAATCGCCTCTTTGGCTGCCGTCAGGGTGAATTGGGTGAAGCGGTCGTACAGCGACATCTGCTGTCGGTTGAACCGCCCTTCTGCCTCGAACCCCCGGACCTGTCCGCCGATCTTGATGGCCAACCGGTCGACATCCCGAAATTCCAGATCGGAAATACCACAACGACCTTCGCGCATGGCTTCCAGCGTGTCAGGGACCGAATGGCCCAGCGAATTGATCGTACCCGCTCCGGTTATGACAACGCGTTTCATGAGCGTTTGTCAGACCTTTTCCGACACAAGCTTTTCGATCCCAGAGATGATCGCAGCCACATTCGAGATATCAAAATCACTGGCCTCGGGTTCGTTGGCATTGAAAGGAATCGAAATGTCGAACTCTTCCTCGATGGCAAATATGCTTTCGACCAGTCCAAGGCTGTCGATACCCAGATCTTCCAGCGTGCTTTCGGGCGTTACATCCGATGGCTCCAGAACGGCTTGCTCTGCAATGATCGCGATGACGCGGTCGCTGATGCTCATGTCGATCCCCTGATTATCAGTTTGAGGTTGATTTAATCGCTCGGGGTCTGTTTGAAAACAGCCTTTTTGAGTGCCTCGACGTCGCGGGCCATGCGGGGCAAGCGTCGTTGCGCCTTGTAGATATCCGTATGCGTTTCCATTTTGACGCCGGGATACCCCATGATCACGCGGCCGGCGGGAACATTGGACAGTATCTTGGTGCCGCCTCCGGCAATAACCCCGTCCCCGATGAATATGTTGTCGACAACGCCGGTCTGACCGCCCAGAACCACGTTGTTTCCGATCTCAACCGATCCCGACACACCAGTCTGACCGCACAGCAGGCAGTCCTGACCGACGCGAGTGTTGTGCCCGACATGGACCAGATTATCCAACTTGGATCCGTTGCCGATACAAGTGTTTCGGATCGTGCCATTATCGATTGTACAATTCGCGCCGACTTCGACGTCATCACCGATTTCCACCGCACCCAACGAATGAATGCGCAGCCAGCTCTGTGCTTTGGCCTCACCCTGATCGCCCATTGTCTTGCGTACATTTTCGACGCCCGAGACTTCGGGTGTTACGAAGCTAAACCCGTCCCCTCCGATCCGGGCACCGGGTTGCGCGATAAAGCGATCTCCGATCCGCGCCCGTGCGCCAATGCTGACCATTTCGCGCAACACCGCCTGGTCGCCCAATATGGCGTCCATTCCCACCACGCACTGTGCCCCTATGACAGAGCCTGCGCCGATCCGGGCGCGCGCGCCCACAACAACCAACGGACCAATCGCCACATCCGGACCGATTTCAGCGGTCGGGTCGATCACGGCCGAGGGGTGAATCCCGGGTTCAACTCCCTGCCCCCGATCCAGCATGGCCGTGATGCCAGCCATGGCCATGCGGGGACGTTTGACAAAGATCGCGGCACGCAATCCCATCGCCTGCCAGTCGGCCCCTTCCCAAAGGACAGCCGCACGTGCGGCTCCGTTGGCAAGCGCCTCGGCATATTTCGGAGACATAGCCATCGCCAAATCTGTCGGACCTGCGTCGCCCGGTTCGGCGGCGCGCACGATCGTCAGGCCGCCATCGCCCTGACATTCTGCCCCCAGAGACTCGGCGATCTGTTGTACGGTAAACTGCATGGCGGGCTTCCTTTTGGCAGGATTTGCCCTGTGCTTACCCCTGAACGTCCGGCAGGGCCACCCCTGCCTTTTGCAAGGCTTCCCAAATCTTGCCGTCCCGCCCATAAACATCGCGGCGATACTGCACTTCGCCTTTGGGCCCGATATAGGCCGTGCGATAAATCAGATGCACCGGAACTTTCTGCTCCAGATTGACTTTGGTTTCTTTTCCGGTGTTCAGAACGCGATGGAAGAATGCCTTTGGATCTTCCTCCTGTTTGGCCAGCAAGGCGTAAGCAAATTCAAAGGGCTGGGCCAAGCGGATACACCCATGTGAAAAGGCCCGAACCTCACGCGAGAACAGGTTTTTCTGTGGAGTATCATGCAGATAGATGTTGTGCTTATTGGGGAACATGAACTTCACCAGACCCAGCGCATTGCTTTGGCTGGGCGGTTGGCGCATTGCGAAAGGAAAATTTCTGGTCGTAAACTGGGTAAAATCCACCGCACTCCGATCGACTTGCCTGCCGCTTCTGTCAGTTATCAGAATATGGCCCACGGCATTCGGGTTTGATTGCAGCTTCGGCAGGTATTCCTTGGTCACGATCGAGCGGGGAACATGCCAACTTGGGTTAATCACCATATGCTCCATCTCATCCGAAAACTCCGGACTTCTGCGATCATGAGCATTTTTACCGATGACTGCGCGGGTTTCAAAAGTGACTTGCCCGTCGTCCACGATCTTGGCTGAGAAATCGGCTTGGTTCACAAGGATATGACGCGTACCTCGTTCCCGAGGCAGCCAGCGTTCGCGTTCCAACGCAACGTAAACGGCTTTCAACCGGTCTGTGGCTGGACGGTTAATCTCGGCAATCGTCCCCTTGCCCGCCACGCCATCGGGTTCAAGCCCATGCGCTGTTTGAAAGGTGCGTACACCTTCCAACAACGCGTTGTCGAAAGACGGGCTGGCGGATGGTTTCATGTAACCCATCACCACCAGACGGTCGCGCAGCTTGACAACATTCGGTCCGGTATCACCGTATTCCAGCTTGTTTTCGGGCACTGTTGGCCCCCATCCGCCCTGGAACACCAGTTTTTCCAGAACCAGCTTCTGCTTCATCAGCGCGCGGTATTGATGTGTTTGCGGTGACAGGGCTGCAAAGTAGGCCGCGCCCTGAGTGTTTATTCCCTGCAAATGCTCGGCCGCGCTGCGACGATCTACGGATCGAACCAGCCCCTCATCGACACTGCTGGGCCGGATTATGCCTGCGTAAAGCGCGTCGGCGTATTCGACAAAGATACGGCTCAGCTCTGCTTCAACAGCACCGAGATCGCGCACCGAACGGGCCTTTTCCATCTTCTCCATCACGGCGGCAACAGTCGGCTCGGCCTGTGGCAGGCCATGCAGATGCGCATTCGTAAGCGCATTGATCAGCGCCGCCCGGCGCCGTGTGTGTTCGGGCGTATCACCCACCCAAACTGGCGAAAACCCGTTCGCCCGGTAGAATTCGACCAATTGCGGCGCCTGCGGCGTATGTTCAGAAATCGCCATCTGAAACGCAGTCCCTGGCACCGCTTCAGGCGACGTATTGGCGACAGATGCAGTAGCCACGAAACACGCGGCAAACAGGATGCTGGTACTGGTGCGGAGAACGGAAAGCATAGGATGGCCTTGAAATTCAATAGCTTGAACTGGTGATTGATACGTCGCACGATTATGCAGTCGCGTCAGAACGCTTGTCCACTCACGAAATCCTTACCAATTCGCTTCTTCGTGGGCCTGATGCGCGTTTGCATCGGCAGGGTGACCCAAAGCCCACAACTGCGAAATTTTCGTGATTCGCTGTGACATATGCGCAAAAAACTGCCGAAATTTCCCCCTTGAAAAGGTGCAATTGAAACACTTCTTGGCCGTCGATTCCGATTGTGCCATACATTCCGCATCTGGGATGGGAATAATTAAGACAGTGCACGTAACATCGTGTGCAGGCAGGAACAGTACGGGACGAAACTAAAATGACAGAGAGCAGTTCCTCGGGCTTGACCCGGCGTGCCCTATTGGGAGCGTTTGCAGCAACGGCAGTCGTAGCAGCACCCACCTACTCCAACGCAGCAGGCTTTTTACGCGGTGGCGGCGATATTCGTCGCATTCGTATGTATTCCGGTCGCACTGGCGAACGGTTGGATATGATCTATTGGGTCGATGGTAAGTATATCAAGGACGCTGTCAAAGAAGTGAACAACTTCATGCGTGATTGGCGCACAGATCAGGTAAAATCCATCGATTTGCGCACGATTGATATCATGGCGGCATCACACAACCTGCTGGATGTCAACGAACCCTATATGCTGTTGTCAGGCTATCGCTCTCCTCAGACCAACGCAATGCTGCGCTCCCGGTCGCGCCGTGTGGCGCGCAATTCGCTTCATATGGAAGGGCAAGCAGCTGATCTGCGCCTTGCCTCCCGCTCGGTTTCACAGATGGCCAAGGCAGCGATGTCGTGCCGCGCAGGCGGAGTTGGTCAGTATTATGGATCGAACTTCGTACACATGGATTGTGGCGTGGTTCGCACCTGGCGCGGGTAACACCCGGACGCTTTTGGTCTGTTCAGAACTTATACTGACTGTATCTTCCGGTCGGTTTTCTCGTAGTCGTAGCGATTGGCGGCAGAGCCGCCAAGTCTGCTAATTTGCTATTCTCGGCACCTGACAGAATATCTCTCCCTCAAGCACTGCAACTCAGCTATGATTATTAGCTTGCGAGCCGTTGCAATGACTGCACAATCAATGCGCTAAGCAAGCCAAATGACAAGCCCACTGTTCAGGGCTTCCGAATTCAATCCGACGTTGAATACAGCGTGGCGCACCTGAGAGGATTACTCTTCTATTCTTGCAGTATTATTTCTAATATTTTTCAGTCACTTAAATCAATGCAAAAATATCTTGTGTCACTCTTTGTGTCACCTTCATTTGGTAAATAAACACACGACCCAACAATCTCTTGGTTTTCCAAACGACTTGCATTGCCCCGGTCATGTGTCTTTTGGCTTAACGAACTCAACAATTGTCACTGGTATCGGAACTGCTTCTCTCGGCCTCTGCCCTTCCGGCGTTTCTTTTCTGGTCAACTTGTCACACTCAGCGCTCGCTGCTTCGATAGCCTCGATCATTTGAGCAGCCTCATCTGACTGGTCCGATTTGATTGTTAGTGCATCATCGGCCTGTGATCCATCGGGATGATGGTTTCGGGCGCTGGCGGGCGATAGCCCAGTGCACTGTGGGGGCGTTTTGTGTTGTACAACTGAACGCCAGTACACCCACGTTACCGACCGGCGCGAGGTTCTTTATCCATGGCATCCTTGGTTTGGCCGGTCGGTTTATGTCCATGAGGTGATAGATAA